>DJOV01000072.1 GCA_002437285.1 Prevotella sp. UBA6429
CATGCGGCAATGTTGAATGTAGCCCGCGCATGCGGCAATGTTGAGCGCAGGCAGCGTAAGCGACAAGGACTGGTGAAGGCCAAGCGTGCTGAAGAGTCAAGTGTAGGCTTCGCACACGGCCTGCGCTTCCTCATTCCTGCGTGAGCGGTTTTTATAGTTTTCCGTTCCCGTATGAGCGCCATTCATGTGCGTGAGCGGTTACATTCCACCCTATGCAAAGTCCTCCTTATCCACACCCAGCAATCCGGTAGTGCCTAAGAAGCGACCCTCCATGAAAGGGCGAACGGAAGCGATGCGTCAGAAACTGTAGGAGAAGCCGAGCGACGTGTACTCCTTGAACATCCAGTAGCCGTGGTGGTCGTCGCGGCTACGCGAGTCGTCAAACCTCGGGTAGACGAAGAACTTGGCCGCGATGTAGCGGTTGAACTGGAAGCTGAACGTGTTTTCAAACTCCATCTCCGCGCGCTCGTAGGTGGTGTAGCCATAGATGCGCGAGCGCCAGCTGATGTTGTTGGAGAATCGCCACGTGACATCGACGGTGACCTGCGAACCGAAGTCGTTGAGGGCGTGGTGGTCTTTCTCGATGCCATAGCGCGTGGCCAGGTTCACACGGTCCACAAACTTGAAGTTGTAGGCCAGCGGAGCCAGGTGCACGCTGCCCTTGAGCTTGCCCTTGAGCCAGTCGACGTTGTAGTCCATACCGATGGAGACGTTGACGTTGAGCGGCGACAGGAAGTCGGAGTAGACATAGTTGCTGTTGGTGCCGAAGTTGCGCATGAACTGTGTGGAGGCCACCACCTGGAAGGTGTAATACCATCGCTTGGTGGCCTGCAAGCCGAGCTTTCCCGTGTATCTGAGGAGATCCTCCGAGGTCTTGAGGCTGTGTAGCGAATCGCCGCGCGAGGTCTGGAAGCCCAGTTTCATCTCGAGCGTGTTGTCCCATCGCACCTTCTGCTTGTTGTTGTAGTTGGCGCGCAGGGTGAGGGCACCCACCATCGAGTAGTTGCTCTGTCCGCCGCGGTACCAGTTGCTCGACACGTAGTTTTGCAGGAACTGCAGGTAGTGGTCACCGCTGAACGACCAGAAGTTGGGCTTCAGCACGATGATGTCCACGGGGTCGGGCATCACCTCCTTGGGCTGTGTCTGCGGTGTCTCCACCTCAGGCCGGTCGGTGACGGTCTTGGGCGCGAGCACCGGTCCGGCCTTCTCCAGCTGTTTCTCGGTGGCGGCCACGAGATCGGGCCGCGTGAGGTAGATGTGCAGCAGGTGGTCGTCGATGGCCGTGAGGCTGTCGCCTATCGCGAAGGCTTTTTGCGCCACCCCCTTGTAGAAGGTCATGGGCAGGAACATGGGTGCGGCATCGGTGGCGCTGAGCGTCGGCGGCACGCTGACGCTGTCGGCATAGAGCGAGTCGGCATAGAGGCGCAGCGAGTCGGCATAGAGCTGCATCGCCTTGCCCGTTGTGGCCTGCAGGTGCTGTGTGGCGCGCTGTGTGGTGCGCGTGTGGCGCTGGGCGCGTGCCGGCGCCGCCGTCAGCAGGAGCAGCGCCAGGAGTATGGTGATGGGTGCGTATCTTTTCATGGTTGGCTGCAAAGTTAACAATAATCGCTGAAATGATGCCAACGCGCCTTGTTTTTTCTTAGGAACGTCTCATTCTTGCGCCTTGGATGCCCATCTTTCGGTCTTTTGCCGCTTCTCTATCGTTCTTTGCCGTTCATCCTTCTCTCTTGTCCATCACACGCCACACATAGGCGATGTAGGCCACGACGAAGGGCACGAGCAGCGAGACGTAGAACATGGTGCGCAGCGTGAACGCGCTGCTGCAGCTGTTGGCGATGGTGAGCGAGCTTTGCAGGTCGGCAGTCGAGGGATAGTAGGCCGTGTCGTTCCAGCCCGCCACGAGCAAGAGCGACAGCACCACCATCACGGTGCCCACGCCCACGGGCCAGATGCCTCTCACGTAGGCCTTGTCCCTGATGGTCCTTGCCACGCCATAGAGCACCAGCACGACGCCTGCCAGCGTGAGCGCGGCCAGCAGCGGCATGGCCAGGTAGTTGTGTAGGTATTTCATGGGTTCCATGCCGGCCGCGCCTGTCTGTGGGTCGACGGCGAAGCCCTCCTTGAGCAGCAGGTGTACGAGGTAGGCGACAAAGAGCACCAGAAACGGCACCACGCTGGCCGCCATGCTCATCCGCGAACGGCTGCGGATGTCGTTGTCGTCGACGTTGTTGATGATGTAGAGCGATCCCAGCACCCTTGCGAGAAACATCACGGCGAGCCCCATCACGAGCACCCATGGATTGAGCAGGGCGTCGAGACCCGCCGAGGCGTTGGCCCACCGGCTGATGACGGGTGCGCCGAGGTCGGTCAGTGAGGCCTTGGCGACGATGAAGTTGGACCCCTCGAAAAACGTGGCCACGGCGCCGCCGAGGAGCACGGGCCCGATGATGCCGTTGAGGATGAGAAACCAGCGGTAGGCCTTGGTGCCGAGCAGGTTGCCTCGCTTGAGCTGAAACTCGTAGCTGACGGCTTGCAGCACGAAGGAGAACAAGATGATCATCCACAGCCAGTAGGCGCCGCCGAAGCTCGTGCTGTAGAACAGGGGGAACGAGGCGAAGAACGCGCCTCCGAAGGTGACGAGCGTGGTGAACGTGATTTCCCACTTGCGTCCGGTCGACTCGAGCACCCTGCGCTGCCCTTCCTCGGTCTTGCCGATGCTGTAGACCAGCGAGTTGGCACCTTGCACGAAGAGCAGAAACACGAGCAGCGCCCCGAGGAGCGAGACGATGAACCACCAGTATTGTTGGAGAAAAGCGTATGTCATGGTCATGAGGGTTTAGTGGGTTGAGGGATGCTGTGGGTTGTTGTGGTTGTTGATGGCGTGAGCCATGATGCGTATCTCGGCAATGAGCAGCACGGTGAAGAGCACGAGGAAGAGGCAGAACGTGAGCGCCACGCTGCCCGGCTTCAGGTCAGACACGGCCGCCACGGTGGGCATCATGTCCTGTATGGCCCATGGCTGCCGTCCCAGTTCGGCCACGATCCATCCGGCCTCGCTGGCCACATAGGTGAGCGGCAGCATGGCCAGCGCCCACCAGTGGAGCTCACGTCGTGTGGCCGTGATGTCGCGTCGCCAGGCGATGTGCCCGATGACGAGCAGGAAGATGAGCAGCAGCGTGCCCACGCCCACCATGACACGGAAGGCGTAGAAGTTGACGGGGATGTAAGGCACGAGCTCTGCGGGGTCCTTGATGTAGCCGTATCCGAAGTAGGGCATGTCCTTCTTGAGCTGTGCGGCGAGTCGTGGCAGGCGGCTGTCATGGGCGTTGGTCGCCTTGATCTGCCGGTATTGCGCCAGCGTGGCGATGGCTCGCCGTCCGCGTGCCATCTTCTCCTTGGCCGAAGGCTCCCGCTTGCCGTCGGGCCGTGTGTAACCCTTGATGATGTCGTTCACGCCCGGCACGTAGCCGTCGGGAGAGTGCGTGGCGAGCAGCGAGAGGCCATGGGGGATGGCGATGCGCAGGGCGGGCTCTCCCCCCTGTGCGTAGTCGGGTTGCTCCAAGGGATTGACGGCTGCCACGGCCGTCAGGCCCACGCCTTCGCCCCCGTCATAGAGCGCCTCCATGGCGGCCAGTTTCATGGGCTGCGTCTTGGCCACGCTCACGGCGGATGAGTCGCCCGTCACCATGGTGAGGGCGATGGCCACAATGCCCACGACGCTTGCCACACGGATGCTCTGCCGTGCCAGTTCGCGCTCGCGTCGCCGCAGCAGGTACCAGCAGCTCACGGCGCACACGAATACCGCCCCGACGACCCAGGCCGACGTGACCGTGTGGCAGAACTTGTGGATGGCGAAGGGCGAGAGCGCCACCTCGGCAAAGCTCGTCATCTCGTTGCGCACGGTGTCGGGGTTGAACGCGCATCCCACGGGGTCTTGCATCCAGGCGTTGGCCACGAGAATCCACCAGGCCGAGATGGTGGCGCCGAGGCCGGTGAGCCATGTGGAGGCCAGGTGGAACCCTCGCGACACCTTCTTCCAGCCGAAGAACATCACGGCCACGAAGGTACTCTCCATGAAGAAGGCCACGATGCCCTCGACGGCGAGCGGGGCGCCGAAGATGTCGCCCACGAACCATGAGTAGTTGCTCCAGTTGGTTCCAAACTCAAACTCCAGGATGAGGCCCGTGGCCACGCCCATGGCGAAGTTGACGCCGAACAGCCGTTGCCAGAACATGGCGGTCTCCTTCCAGAAGGGCTTGCCCGTCCGGTAATAGCACGTTTCCATGATGCCCATGATGAGGGCGAGGCCCAGCGTGAGCGGAACAAACAGCCAGTGGTAGATGGCGGTCAGCGCAAATTGCGCGCGCGACCAGTCGATGAGACTTGCGTCGATGGCTAAGAGGTTTGTCATAGGATAATCTGATTGGTATAAGGTGATGTGATGGTGTCGGGGTGGGGGTGGAGGGATAGGCGGGCGTGTGGTGGCCTCATCTGGTGGCCGGCCCCTCCGTGAGTTGTGTGGCCACATAGGCGGCCTTGTCGCCGCCCGCTCTCTGTGCCAGCACGTCGGGAAAGAAGAAGAGCTTGAGCACGAAGAAGATGATGAACAGCTTCACCAGCACCACCAGCCACAGCACTCTCCCGAGTGTCATCTCTCGGAAGCCGTCGGCGTAGAGGTGGTAGGCGCGACAAAACAGGTTGTTGTGTGTCATAGGCCGGGGGGATGTTTGCTTGCGGTTGTCAGAATGTTGTGTGTGGGCTATCGTGGCCCATAGGTTTCCAATGTTGCAAAAATACACAATAATCCCTAATGCGCAAAGCTTTGTCCCGATTTTTCTTTCTTTTGATGGAAATAAGTCAATGAGCGCCGTCGTGCTAAGCCGGGCGCGTGCCGCCATGCCACGGGCTTGCGCAAGGCGCTTGTTGTCAGCGAGAAGCGAAACGAAAACATCGCCACGTCCGCTGGCTTGCGTGCCTGCGTACGTGGCGATGATGATGGGGACGCTCCCTCGCATGTGGGAGGGATGCGGCGCCGCGGTCAGTTGGAGTGGCGGTACTCGCTGGGCGTCATGCCCGTGTTGCGCTTGAAGAACCGGTTGAAGTGCTGCACATACTGGAACCCCAGCTGCCCGGCCACCTCGCCCACGGTCTTGCCAGAGGCCACGAGCTCCTCCTTGGCCACGCTGACGATCTTGCTCTGGATGAGCTCCTGTGGCGTGCGCCCCGTCTCCTTCTTCACCAGGTCGCCGAAGTAGTTGGGCGAGAGGTAGCACTCCTCGGCGAAGTGGCGCACGGAGGGCAGCCCCTCCTTGGCGGCGCGCCCGTCGGCGAAGTAGCCGTTGAGCAACCGTTCGAAGCGCGTCAGCACGTCGTGGTTGACGTTGTGGCGCGTGATGAACTGCCGCTCGTAGAAGCGCATGCAGTAGTCGAGCAGCAACTGTATGTTGCGGCAGATGAGGCGCCGGCTGTGGTTGTCGATGGAGTGGTTGAGCTCCGCCCGCGTCTTGTCGATGCAGTCGCGGAAGATGCCCTTCTCCTCCTCCGAGAGGTGCAGGGCCTCGCGCACGTCGTAGGAGAAGAATGAGTACTGGCCGATGTCGCGTCCCAGCTCCGTGCCCCTGATGAGGTCGGGGTGGAAGAGCACGCCGAGGGCGTTGGGGCGGTAGTCGGGACGGTGGCGCACGGTGATGGCCTGTCCCGGTGCGAAGCTCGCCACGGTGCCCTCCTGGTAGTCGTAGGGCTGCCGGCCGTAGGTGATGTCGCCGCAGTAGGTCTGCTTCAGGAACAAGGCGTAGAGGCCGTAGCTGAAGGTGGCCGTCTCGGTGATGACGCGCTGGGCCTGGCTCATGTCGACCACGGTCACGAGCGGATGCTTCGTCTCAAAGCCGTAGAGCTTGTTGTAGTCGTCCACGGTGTCTATCTTGTAGAGCGTTGGCTTGTCGTCCATGGTTTTCCTGTGGTCTTATTTGAGTGTGGCGAGGATGCGCTGTGCCACTTGTTCATCGGTGAGGCCGTTGTCGCGGAGGAGCTGCTGCACGTCGTAGCGGTCATAGAGCGCCTTGCGCACGCCGAAGCAGAGCGTCTTCATCTCCGTGGGTCCGTAGAAGCGGGCGATGCGCTCGCCGAAGCCGCCGTCGACCGATCCGTCCTCGAGGGTGGCCACCAGCTCGTGGTCGGCCTGGAGCGAGCGGAGCAGGTCGTCGTCGGTGCCCGTGATGAAGCGCGGGTTGACGAGCGTGGCGTCGATGCCCTCCTTGGCCAGGAGCCTTGCCACGCGGCGGCCCTTGTCGAAGAAGTTGCCGAGGGCCACGAGGGCCACGCGGCTGCCGCGGTGTGCCACGTGATAGCGGTCGATGTCGCTGTAGTCGGTGGGGTACTGCTCATCGCTGTGGTGCACCTCGCCCTCGGGCACACGGATGGCCACGCTGTACTGGTCCTGATGGATGGCCCAGTCCTCCATGGCGATCATCTCCTCCACCGTGGTGGGTGCGAGGTAGACGAGGTTGGGGATGTGTGAGAGCATGGGTATGTCGAAGAAGCAGATGTGCGTGAAGTCGTTCATGCCGAAGACCGATGCGCCGATGACGTTGATGACGGCAGGGTTGCCGTTGACACAGAGGTCTTGTGCGATCTGGTCGTAGGTGCGCTGGATGAACGTGGCGTAGGTGGAGAACACGGGGTGCGCCCCGCGCTTGGCCATGCCGCTGGCCATGGCCACGGCCTCCTCCTCGGCGATGCCCACGTCCTGGTGCTGCGCTCCGGCTGCCTCACGCTCGGCGGGTCCGAAGCCCACGCTGGCGGGCACGGCGGCAGAGATGCACACCAGCTTGGGGTCGCGCTTCATCGCCTCGCGCAGGTGGTTGCCCAGCGCCTGGGCGGCACTCTCGGGGAAAGGCCCCACGGTGCTCTGTCCCGTCTGGATGTCAAAGGGCATGTTCCAGTGCCACGCCTCCTTGTGGTCGACGGCGGGCTGGTAGCCGTGTCCCTTCTCGGTGTGCACATGGAGGATGGTGGGGCGCGGCGTGTCCTTCACCTCGCGGAAGGCGGCTATGAGCGTCTCGATGTCGTTGCCCTGCTCCACATAGTGGTAGTCGAAGCCGAAGGCGCGGAAGAAGTTGCACTCGGCCTGCCCCTTGGTCTCCCTGAGCAGGGCGAGGTTGCGGTAGAGGCCACCGTGGTTCTCGGCGATGGACATCTCGTTGTCGTTGACCACGATGATGATGTTGGTGCCGAGCTCGGCCGCCATGTCGAGGCCCTCAAAGGCCTCGCCGCCACTGAGCGAGCCGTCGCCGATGACCACCACGATGTTCTCCTTGCCGCCCAGGATGTCACGCCCCTTCTGCAGGCCGGTGGCCAGGGCGATGGAGGTGGAGGTGTGGCCGATCTCGAAGTTGTCGTACGCGGGTGACTCCTGGGGCGAGGAGTAGCCCGACACCTCATCGAAGCGCGTGGGGTCGATGAAGCCGAAGGCACGGCCCGTGAGCATCTTGTGGGGGTAGATCTGGTGGGAGACGTCGAAGACAAACTTGTCGGTGGGCGCGTCAAACACGTAGTGCATGGCGATGGTGGCCTCGACGAAACCGAGGTTGGGGCCGACGTGTCCGCCGTGGAGCGAGTCGCGGAGGAGAATGCCGTGGCGTATCTCGGAGGCGAGGCTCTCCAACTGTTGGGCCGACAGCTGCTTGATGTCGGCGGGTGACTGGATCTTTTCGAGTAACATGACTTATACCTATTTTAATTATGTTTTGTTGCGGATGGCGTGCCGACGCCTTCGCCGGGCACGGTAGGTGTGGGAGAGGCGGAACCCGACGGGGGGAGTGTGCATGGTCCCGCCTTTCATCCCACGTTGCAAAATTACATATTTTCCCAATGATAACCGTTATTTGTTTTACAGATAATGTTACCCCATTTACATGATTTGCATCGGGGCCTTCCGGAGTGGGGGCCATTGCCGAGGGATACACTCACCCCCATCACCAGCGTCTCATCTTGCCAAATTCCGGAAGAAGCCATTTTTAAGACAACAAAT
>DJOV01000109.1 GCA_002437285.1 Prevotella sp. UBA6429
CGTGCAAGCGGCATAGACCACAGGCCGTTGCAAGCGGCAGAGGCGTACAACAGGCCGTGCAAGCGGCAAAGACCACAGGCCGTTGCAAGCGGCAGAGACGTACAACAGGCCGTGCAAGCGGCATAGACAACAGACCGTGCAGGCGGCATAGACCACAAGCCGTGCAGGCGGCAGAGGCGTACAACAAGCCGTGCAAGCGGCATAGACCACAAGCCGTTGCAAGCGACAGAGGCGTACAACAGGCCGTGTTGTTTGCACTCCTGCTGCGTGAGCGGTTTGAAGCGGTTTACATTCCATCCCAACGCAAGGGTCTCGTCACTCCCAGTTGCGGGAAAACAAAAAAAATCCCGGGCAGCCAGCCGGCGCCATGCCGACCGCTACCCGGAACACACCCCTCATGGGGAATTTGCCAAAACGAAGCGAGGCGCTACGGCCAGCCTATTTCTTGTCCGCAGCCTTGGGCTCCGCAGCCTTCTTGCGCGGTGCGCGCTTGGCGGGAGCCTTCTTCTCAGCCGAAGCCTTGCCCTCATATTTCTCGCGCAACGCCTCCAGTTCCGCCTCACTCTTCTCCAGTTTGGCTTGCAGGCGCTGTATCTCCTGATCCTTCATGGTGATCTCGTCACCCTCGTTCTTGATGGTGGTGAGGAGCGAGTTGAGCTGGTCGTTGTCGATCTCAGGCGGATAGAGGTCGTTGACACGCGTGATGAAGTCGCCGAGGATGTTCATGTAGTTGGTGAACGCATCAAACGGTCCGCTGTAGATGCCACGGTCGAGCCCCACGTTGGAGGGCTTGGTGGTCATGAAGCGGAAGTTGTTGCTTGCCTGCAGGTAGTCCCAGTCCACATTGATGCGCGGGTCATTGGCAATGCGCACACGCTCGGCCACGCTGTAGAGCTTCTCGAAAGCCTCACGCTGCATGGGGTTGCCCAGCCAGCAACTGACATCGCGCTCCTCATCGACCCACGAGAGGGTGTCGGGCACGCAAATCTCGCCCACACTGGGCGTGGCGTCGAAGATCTCCGACGGTGTGGCAAAGCCCACGCCTCTCTGCTTGGCGCACGCCGGCAGCGCGTGGATGAAGTCGAGGATGTTGGAGCTGAGCGGCTGTGCGATGCCCAGGGCCGTGAGCTCCATGAAGATGTTGATGACGTTGTCGCCCTCGGGAAGGGCCGCTATGCGGTCCATATAGGAGTCGGCGAAGAGAGGATAGCCCTCCCAGTTGGAGTTGTTGAAGCGCAGGCTGATGTCGTCGCTGAGCGCGATGTCGCGCAGCAGAAGCTTCAGCTGGGGAGCGAGGGCGCAGTGGTAGACATAGTGGGGGCTCTTCCATCCGAGGACATGCTTGGCGCCCTCGGTGAGCATACCCTTGAATCCCATCTGTGCGGCCTGCAGGCCGATGTCGTCACTGTAGATGAGCGATGAGTTGCGGAGCACCGTCGGTTTCTTGCCGAAGTAGTCCTTGATCTTCTGGCACTGCTTCTTGACGTCGGCTGCGAAGCACTCCTCATCCTTGAGCGAGCTCAGTCCGTGGCTGTAAGGCTCGGCAAGGAACTCCACGCAACCGGTGTTGTTGAGCTCCTGCAACTTCTCGAGCACCTGTGGAGCGTGCACCTCGAGTTGCTCGATGCCTACGCCCGAGAGCGAGAAGGCCACCTTGAAGAAGTCGCCATTCTCCTCGATCATCTTGCCGATGGTGTTGAGCGCGGGCATGTAGGAGCGCTCCACGATGTCGTTGATGCTTCGCTCGTTCTCGTAGTCGTCATAATAATAGTGGTCGGTGCCGATGTCGAAGAAGCGGTACCGTTTCAGATGGACGATCTGATGTATCTCAAAATATAAGCAGATTGTTTTCATTGTTCTTTTTGAGATTGGGCCTCCGCCGCGCTGCCCTGTCATCGGGGCGAGGCGGAGGGCGGGTTGTATTTTTTTGAAAAAATGATGAAGGTTCTTGTTAGTGGTCTCACGCGCCGTGACGGCGCCCGGGCTCGTCAGGTCCAGTGGAGCGTGCGCATATAGAGCTCACGTATCCAGCGTCCCACCTTCTCCCAGGTGATCTGGTCGACCTCCCGCTTGCCCTCATCCTGCAGATAGTGGAAGAGGCTGTCGTTGTGGCAGATGCTGTAGATGGAGTCGGCCAGCGCATGGATGTCCCAATAGTCGACCTTGATGCAGTTGTTGAGGATCTCGGCGCAACCGCTCTGCTTGGAGATGATGGTGGGCGTGCCACACTGCATGGCCTCGAGCGGCGATATGCCGAAAGGCTCCGAGACCGATGGCATTACGTAGACGTCGGAGTCCTTGAGACACTCATAGACCTGCTTGCCGCGCATGAATCCCGGGAAATGGAACCTGTCGGCGATGCCGCGCTCGGCTGCGAGGTAAATCATCTGGTCCATCATGTCGCCCGAGCCCGCCATGCAGAAGCGGATGTGTCGCGTGCGGTGGAGCACCATGTTGGCCGCCTCGACAAAGTATTCGGGGCCCTTCTGCATGGTCAGTCGGCCGAGGAAGGTCACCACCTTGTCCTTGCCCGTGTGGTCGGGACGCGGGATGGCCGCGTTCTCCGGACTGAGGGGATAGACAGCGTTGTGCACGGTGAACACCTTGCGGGGGTCCTGGTGATACTGGTTGATGACGGTGTTGCGCGTCAGGTCTGACACGCACATGATGCAGTCGGCATGGTCCATGCCGTCCTTCTCGATGGAGTAGACAGTGGGGTTGACGTGTCCGCGGCTGCGGTCATAGTCGGTGGCGTGCACGTGGATGCACAGGGGCTTGCCGCTCACCTGCTTGGCGTGGATGCCGGCGGGATAGGTGAGCCAGTCGTGGGCGTGGATGATGTCAAACTGCTCGGTGCGGGCCACGACGCCGGCGATGATCGAGTAGTTGTTGATCTCCTCGTGCAGGTTGCCGGGATAGCCTCCCGCAAACTCCATGCACCCCAAGTCGTTGACGTGCATGAAGTTGAAGTCGGCATAGATATGGTCGCGGTAGCGATAGTAGTCATGGGGATCCATGAGGTTGCCGATGCGGCTGCTGACATAGTCGAAGTTGACATCGCGATAGGCGATGGGCACACAGTTCATGGCGACGATGTGCGCAAACGTGTGGTCCTCGTCGCCCCAGGGCTTGGGCAGGCAGAGGGTGATGTCCACATCACCCTGGGCGTGCAGGCCCTCGGAGATGCCGAAATTGGCAGTGGCCAAACCTCCATACACATGAGGAGGATATTCCCATCCAAACATTAAGACTTTCATAGACGTGTCCTCCTAATGATTAAAATTTATACTTTTCGAGTTGTTCCAATGCGCGCAGGATCTCGGCGACGTTCATGGCGAACGACATGGCGCCACGCCCGTGGAAGGGCGGGTTGCCGTCGAAGAGCTCGGGCAGGGTGCCCAGGCAGTGATACTGCATCTCCTCATCGTAGCCCACCATCTGCCGCTCGATGAAGCTCAGGCGTGTGCGCTTGTAGAGCTTGAGGCTGGCCTCCATGTAGAAGCCGAAGAGCCACGGCCACGCCGTGCCCTGGTGGTAGGCGTAGTCGCGCTGGGCCTGCGGGCCGACATACATGGGATTGTAGCCGCCACTCTTCGGCGAGAGTGAGCGCAAGCCCTTGGGTGTGAGCAACTCACGCGTGCAGAAATCGATGATACTCTTCTTCTGCGAGTTCTCCAGTGGCGAATAGTCGAAGGCTGCGGGGAATATCATGTTGGGGCGCACGCTCTGGTCGCGCACGTCGCCGTCCACATAGTCGTAGAGGTAGCCGTAGGGATTGACAAAGGTGGCCTGGAAGGCAGTCTTGGCCTTGTCGGCAGCCATCTCCAGGCGAGCGGCGGTGTCGCCCTTGCCGGCGTCGCGCGCCAGCTCGGCACCAAACATCAAGGCGTTGTACCAGAGGGCATTGAACTCCACGATGTAGCCCGTCCGGGGCACGATAGGCCGCCCGTTGGCGGTGGAGTTCATCCAGGTCACTGCAGTGTTCTTGCCGTCGGTGCGCACGAGCCCGTTGTCCTCCAGGGTGAGGTTGGGGTGCTCCTCCTCGCGGATGAAGTGGAGGATGTCCCACACGAGCTGGCCGTACTTCTCGCGGCACTTGTCGATACCGACGGCCTTGGCATACTGCTGTACGCACCAGATGGCCCACAGGGGCACATCGGGCTGGCCGACCTCGTAGAGCCTGACCGTGAGGGGCTTCTTCTCCATAAACTGGCGTAGGCCCTTCTCGGCCGTCTTCATGACAGCCTCGAAGAAGCTGTTCTCCTCGATGGAAAGCGTCAGACCCGGCAGCGAGATGAATGTGTCGCGGGCACGCGCCTTGAACCAGGGATAGCCGGCGAGGATATAGGTCTCGCCGTTCTTGCCCTCCACATGAAACTGGTGGGCGGCGTTGACAAGACAATGGAAGAAATTGTCGCGCGGCGCACGCTCGTCGACCTCTGTCTGGAAGAGGGTCTTCAGGCTGCGCGTCTTGCACTCGGACGTGGAGGCGGCGAAGACGATGCTCTCACCCTTGCGGATGGGCAACTCAAAGTAGCCGGGCACGTAGAGGTCCTCATTGGAGGCGTAGCCGCGCTCCTGCTCCTTCGGATACTCGATGCCGCGATACCAGTCGGGCTGGAAGACAAACTCGCTCTTCTTGGAGAACTGCATGAAGAGATCGGGATAACCGGCATACATGCAGGTCTTGATGCCATTGTCGACCTCACTGTAGGCGCGGCTCGCCACGGCATTCTCGTGGGTGAACTGCCGCACGCTGCGGAAGGCGAGGAAGGGACGGAAACGGAGCGTGGTGGCCGAGTGGGCGTCGTCGAGGGTATAGCGTATCAGGATGCGGTCTTCAAAATGCTGGAAGACCACCTCCTTGCGCAGGACGACACCGCCCACACGATAAATGGTGGTGGGCACCTTGTCGCAATCAAACTCGCGGATATACTTGTGACCATTGGGGCTAAAGTTGTTGCCCTGATACTTGTGGAGTCCCAGGTTGAACTCGGCGCCGTGCTGGATGACCGTGCAGTCGAGCGACGAGAGCAGCACATGGTTCTCATCGTCCAGGCTGGGCACGGGCACAACAAGCAACCCGTGATACTTGCGCGTATTGCAGTCGACAATCGTGGAGCATGAATAGGCCCCCGACCGGTTGGTCCGGAGGATTTCCTTGCCCAGCGAATCTTGCAGGTTGGTCATCAGCGCTCTTTCGAATCTAAGATAACTCATAGTTCTCAATTCAGGCTTTTATGTGGGTTAGATTATTTTCCATTAGGTAAGGGGCAGACCGCCAACGGTGAGCTCCTGGCCTCCTTTTGTGCTCAAAGTTAATAAAAAACCAACAGAGCGCAAAGCAAAAACCAACTTATTTTAGTCAAAAGACATAAAAAATAGAGGGAAGCAGGCTCTGCGCCCGCTCACCGGCGAAGCCCCACGTGACTGTAATCGCACACAGGATTTTTGGTGGGGCGGACAAGGCTCGGAAGACATCTCGGCCTCGGTCAAGAGGACAGCCGACCGCCATGCTCTTGGCAAGAAAACGGCCTAACCGATGCGATTGTCATGATTTTTGGTCGAAAAGTTTGTCACGGATGACCGATGAAATAGAACGCGAAAATCGCGTTTTTTGCTGGTCGCGCCACGATTTGCGTGGGGTAATTTTGCGATAAAGGGT
>DJOV01000074.1 GCA_002437285.1 Prevotella sp. UBA6429
GGGTGGGAAACTTCAGAACCTTAAAATCTGGCAAAGCTAATTTGTGGAACTCGCCTGTTGCGAAGGTAATTTATGTTAAATGATTTAAAATGGCATACCATCAGCCAGTTGTTTGCGTTTATTCATTAGCTTCCGTACTGATGGTGACGTAAAAAAACAGGCCGCTGGGGAAGGCTTGGCACCATCTTTGCGGAGAAAGATTAAGAGTTTATAAATCAATCAAGCAATCATGAAAAAGACATTTTTGACTATTGCAGCTGTCGCAGCCATCATGCTGAGCAGTTGCGGAGGTAACACGAGTAAGGACGCACCCGTATCAGACAGTGTGGCTGCACAGACCGACTCCACAGAGGCCGTCGACACGGCTGCACTGAGCGAGGAGACCAGCCAGACCATCAGTACGCTGACCGGCGAGGCCACGCAGGCCCTGCAGGCCAAGGACACAAAGTCGCTCACCACCACGCTGGCCACGCTGCAAGCCACCTACAAGGCCCTGGTCAACGCAGGCAAGCTCGAGGAGGCCAAGGCTTACGGACAGAGCATCAAGCAGTTTCTCTCGCAGAACGCCGAGAGCATCAAGGCTGTGACCAGTGGCAACACCACCATCGCCAGCCTCGTGGAAGGCATCGAGAACCTGCCCACCACGGCTGCCGCCACTGCTGAGGAAGCTAAGAAGGCGGTGGCTGACGACGCCGTGAAGCTCGCCGCTCCCTACATCCAGAAGGCTGCTTCAGCCGCCGCTACCGCCGAGGCTGCCAGCGCTGCCCTGAAGGCTGCGCCTGCCGCGGCCAAGAAGCTTGTGGAGAACGCGCCGGCAGCTGCCAAGGAGGCCGCCAAGACGGCAGCCACCAACGCTGTGAACAACGCCAAGACCGCTGCCGAGAACAAGGTGTCCTCAGAGGTCAACAAGGCGGAGGCCAAGGCTGCCGAGAAGGTGACCAAGGCGCAGAACAAGGCTGCCGAGAAGGTGAAGGAGGGCCAGAAGAAGGCCAATGAGAAGGTCAACGAGGCTGCCAGCAAAGCCCTGAAGGGCCTCGGCCTCTAAGCCGCTGCACACGCTCGTGGTGGGTATACCATAATATATAGGGTATACCTTAATATAAGGTGACCGCCCGGTTTGGCCGCTTGCCAAGGCAAGTGAAGGCTAAACCGGGCGGTCTTTTTGTTTGGCTTCATCGTTATTGTTTCTTCAGCACGAGCACCTTGGTCTCGTGCGCCGCCACACGTCCTTTCCAGCGGGTGGCGGTGTGGGCGATGTCGCGGTGCTGCCACACGTCGCGCACGGTCTGCCGGCCCTCGATGCCGAGCTTCGCGAAGTCGGCCGTGAACGTGGCGGGGCGATCACTCGTGTTGAGGATGGCCACGGCGTGTGAACCGTCGGCAAGCGGGCGGACGAAGATCTGGCAGACATCGGTCAGCACCTTGCGCTCGGCGGCGCGTCCCAGCGTGTCTTGGTCGATGGCGATAATCTCACGGTTGAGCAAGATGCTGCGCACCTCCTCGGGCACCTTCCTGAGGTCGTTGCTCATGGCGAGGGGCGAGGCCAGCATGCACCATAGGCTCATCTGTGACTGGTATTCGGTCAGCGTGCAGCCCTTGCCGCCCAAGTCGCTCGACGGGCCGCCCTTGCCGTCAAGGCCCACCACGAGCATGTCCATGTCGGGCCATTGGCCCGGGCGCACGTGGGGTGCGAGCGGTGCCGTGATGTTCACGATGTCGAGGATGCCCATGCCGCCTTGTCCCAGTGTGTCGCGCCACATGTCGCGCACGTCGTAGGAGGTGCGCCACAGTTGGCCGCCCACCTCTTCGCACCACTCCTCTCCGTGGCGCTGGCCCCACTCGCAGATGCCCAGGGCGATGTCGCGCCCAGAGCGTTGCAGGGCGTCAGCCATGGTGCGGTAGCGCCGGCGCGCCGTGGCACTGTCGGCCGGTGCGTTGCAGTAGTCATATTTCAGGTAGTCGATGCCCCATGAGGCGAACGTGCGGGCGTCTTGCGCTTCGAAGCCCAGGCTGGCGGTCCAGCCACCGCAGGTGAGCTGGGCGGCATCCGAATAGATGCCGAGCTTCAGACCCTTGGAGTGCACATAGTCGGCCACGGCCTTCATGCCGTTGGGAAACTTCTTCGGGTCGGGAATGATGTTGTTGTGGCGGTCGCGCCCGCCCTGCCACAGGTCGTCGATGAAGATGTAGCGGTAGCCGGCCTCGGCGTAGCCTCCCTCGACCATGGCGTCGGCCGTCTCACGGATGAGCTGGTCGGAGATGTTGCCCTGGAAGAGGTTCCAGGTCATCCACCCCATGGGCGGGGTGGGGGTCAGTTGGTGGCGTGGGGTGGCGACGGGGCCGACAGGAGCGCTCGATGGTTGCGCCAGGGCCAGCGCGGCGTGGGCCAACAGCACAAGGGGTAGCGTCAGGAATCTTTTCATGATTTTGTCTCGTTTTGTTAATGGTTTGCACCGCAAAGGTAGGAATTATTTTTGGCTCTTCGGCCATTTGGAGGTGATATGTTGGTCATCCGATGTTTGGAAGAGAAGCGCAGGCCTTCCTGACCGCAACCGCATGTGGCCATCGGGGCCGTAAACCTTGCGGGAATTGCCCCAAAAGCCGTATGGCGCATGGGGCGGATGGTGCGTCGCTGTCTCATGATGGTCTGCCGTATGTCTCATTCGGCCAAGACACTGCAAATTAGTGCGATATGGGGATGGATATTTCCACAGATTTTCCATAACTTTGTGAAGTGTAAAAACCAACTAACAACCAGAATCGTATGACAACCAAATCTGTCTTCTTGTCCTTGGCTGCGGCCATGTCCTTCTCGGCGGCTTTCGCGCAAAAGAGCTATGAGATGGGCGTACCGGGCAATGCCAACTATAACTACCTGAAGAACTACGCACCGCTGAAGCAATATGTCAACCGCACGAAATATCCCAACTTCAAACTGGCGGTCTCGCTTGGCGTGAGCGACTACAAGAATGACTCGCGCGTCAGGGAAATAGCCAACAACTATTATGATGAGGTGGTGACAGGCAACGCCATGAAGATGTCGAGCTGCGTGGACCAGAACGGCAACATGAACTTTGGCAACGTCACCGAGTTTGTCAACAACGCCACCGCTGCCGGCTTGCATGTCTATGGCCACACGCTGGCCTGGCACTCGCAGCAGCCCAATGCTTGGTTGCGCAGCCTCATCAAGGACCGTCCGGCACCCGATGATCCCGAAGCCAATATCACCGTGTATGTGCCCGAGACGACCAAGGACTTCCGCACAAGTCAGTCGGTGGGCTGGCACTCTGACATGGACAAGTACGGCTATGCGCTGACATACACGTCGACTGACGGACTACAGATCCATACCACCAAGAAGGTGGGGGCGTGGGAGGTGCAGTTCCTGGCCATGACCGGCCTGTCGCTCGAGAAGGGCAAGAACTACCGGGTCACTATGGAGGTGAAGGGCTCCGATGCCGGCAAGATACACACGAGCCTCGGCACCTGGAGCGGTGGTGTGGCTAAGGATATTCCCTTCACCACGGAATGGAAGACCGTGGAGGCGACTTACTACAACTCGAAGGGCGGCGACTTCCTGCTCTTCCAGTGTGGCGACTTTGTGGGCGACATCTATGTGCGCAACATCACCGTGTCGAAGGCTGTCAAGGCGCGCCGCGTGACCGAAGACCGCCGATGCATCGAGGTGAAGGCCGGACAGCGCACGAGCAGCGCGTGGGACAACCAGTTCTGGATTGTCACCTCGGGCTTCAAGCAGGGTGCCAAGTATGAGTTCTCGGCCGACGTGCGTGCCGACCAGGCTGCCAAGGCCTCCACACAGATACACAACGCCCCGGGTTCCTACGTTCACTACGAGGCTCTCGGCGATGTCTATTTCACCACTGACTGGAAGACCGTGACTTGCAAGGGCACGCTGTCGAGAGACGGCAAGTCGATAGCCTTCAACCTCAGTGAGCTCGCTGACGCTAACACCTATTATTTCGACAACGTCAGTTTCAAGGTCAACGGCAAGGAGATGCTCACCAATGGAGACCTGGAAGGAACCGACGTGTCGTCGTTTTTCGTGAAGGACTCGCGCACCAGCTTCGGTGCTCCCACCATCGTCGACCAGTTGTCTTACCTCAAGCTGCCCTCCACCATACCCCTCACGTCCGAGGAGCGTCATGACACCTTGGTCTACGCCATGGACAAGTGGATCAAGGGCATCATGCAGGCCACGCAGGGAAAGGTCAAGGCCTGGGATGTGGTCAACGAGGCCATCAGCGGAGGCGACAGCGACGGTGACGGCTACTACGACCTGCAACACGCCGACGGATACAAGTCGGGCGCATGGGACGTGGGCGGCGACGCCTTCTATTGGCAGGACTTCATGGGTGACCTCGAGTATGTGCGCCAGGCTGTGCGGCTGGCCCGCAAGTATGGTCCCGACGACGTGAAGCTCTTCATCAATGACTACAACCTCGAGTCGTTCTGGGATGACAACAAGAAGCTGAAGTCGCTCATCCACTGGATTGGCGAGTGGGAGGCCGACGGTGTGACCCATATCGACGGCATCGGCACACAGATGCACCTCTCCTGCTCGATGGACGACGGCACACTCCAAAACCGCAAGAAGCACATCGAGCAGATGTTCCGCCTGATGGCCGCATCGGGCAAGCTGGTGCGTGTCAGCGAGTTTGACATGGGCATGGATGACGCCAGCGGCAATGCGGTAGCCACGGCCGACATGACCGAGGAGATGCATCAGCGCATGGCCAACTATTACGAGTGGATCGTCAGCACCTATCTCAAGACAGTGCCGCCCGAGCAGCAGTGGGGCATCTGCCAGTGGTGCATGACCGATTCGCCCGTGGGCAGCGGATGGCGCGCCAACACGCCTGTGGGTGTCTGGACGGGTGACTTCTATCGCAAGCATGCCTATGCCGGATACGTCAGGGGGCTCGGAGGCAAGGTGCAGACGGGCATTGAGACTGTCGGACAGGATGCGACGCGCGCGCCAAAGGGCATCTATACGCTCGGAGGACAGAAGCTCGACCGCTTGCCGGCGCATGGTGTCGTCATCGTCGACGGAAAGAAAATAGTGATGTAAGTTTTTTCATAATGCAATGGTTTCTCGGTGCCCGACTCGTCAGACCGCGTGTCTGATGGGCCGGGCGCCATCATGGATGGGCCGGGCGCTTAATGGTTTTTCTTCGGAACATGACGGCTTTTAAGCGAAAAGCGTTAACTTTGCAACATGAAAGCTAAATTTCACATTGACTGGAAGAAGAGTCTGGTCTTCCTCCTTGTGTCTGCGGGGCTCTATTTCCTGACCCGCTCGTTCACCATGACGCTTGGCATCCTCTTGCTGCTCATCGTGGCCGACTTCCTGTTGGCCGATTGGGACGACACGCGCCGCCGCAAGCGTGAGTGGCGTGAGTTTGAGGAGGAATTGCGCAAGGAGAACAAGGAGGCCATCGAGGGCAAGGAGCGGCAGGCCGACCAGCCGCGGAAGAATGGAAAGGAACAGCCATGAACGAATTGCTCATTCTCTCGGGCGAGTTTAGCGGCAGCTCCCCGCTGCCCTTCGCGTCGGGTGGCGTGAAGGCTGGATTTCCCAGCCCCGCACAGGACTACATGGCTGAGAGCCTCGACTTTGACAAGGATCTCATTGAGCATCCGGCTGCCACGTTCTATGCGAGGGTCGTCGGTGACTCAATGATTGACGCGGGCATCAGCGAAGGTGACATCGTGGTCATTGACAAGGCGCTCGAGCCCGAGCAGGGCGACATTGTCGTGGCTTTCATTGACGGCGAGTTTACGCTGAAGTTCATCGATTTCACCCATAAGGATGAAGGTTACATCGAACTCGTGCCGGCCAACAAGAAATACAGTCGCATCCGCGTCTATTCCACCGACAATTTCAAGGTATGGGGCGTGTTGGCCTGGAGCATCAAGCCACGGCGCGCCTCGTCAATGAATCGGATCGTGAGATGATGATGGGCTTGCGCTCGCCATCATCTCCCAATGTGACACCTTATATATATTAATCACCCATCATGGAACAACTCGTCAAGCTATATCAGCAGTGGGCCGGCGCACAGCCCGCGCAAGTGGAAAAACTGGCTGGGGCAGGAAGCAACCGCCAATATTATCGTCTCACCGCGCCCGACGGCTCGACGGTGGTCGGTGTCGTGGGCACCAGTCGTGAGGAGAACCACGCCTTTGTCAGTCTTGACCGTCATTTCACCCTTCGTAAGTTGCCCGTGCCCGCGCTGCTCGCCGTGAGCGACGACGAGATGCGCTACTTGCAGACCGACCTCGGGCGCACCTCTCTCTTCGAAGCCATCCGTGGCGGGCGGGAGGCCGGAGGACGCTACGACCTGGCTGAGCAGACCCTGCTGAAGCGCACCATACGGGCTTTGCCTGACCTGCAGATACGCGGCGCAAGAGGACTCGACTGGAATGTCTGCTATCCCCAGCCCGAGTTTGACGAGGACAATGTGCTCTTCGACCTCAACTATTTCAAGTACGACTTCCTGAAACTTACGGGAATCGACTTCCATGAGATGAAGTTGGAGGCCAGCTTCCGCCGTTTTGCCAAGGATCTGACGGCCGAGCCTTCGGAGAGTTTCATGTATCGCGACTTCCAGGCGCGCAATGTCATGCTCGATGCCGAAGGCAATCCCTTCTTCATCGACTTCCAGGGCGGACGCAAGGGACCTTATTATTATGACCTCGCCTCCTTCCTGTGGCAGGCCTCGGCACGCTATCCCTATAAGCTCCGGCGCGAACTGGTGGCCGAATATTACGACTCGCTCAAGCTGTATACCGAAGTGCCTTCGGTGCGCCATTTTGCCGGTCGCTTGAGTCTCTTCGTGCTCTTTCGCACGCTGCAGGTGCTCGGCGCCTACGGCTTCCGCGGACTCTATGAGCGCAAGCAACACTTCATCGACAGCATACCCATGGCCATGGACAACCTGCGCGACCTGCTGAGCTTGCGCGAGGAGGTGCTCCCTTATCCTTATCTGCGCGAGGTGCTCGGCCGCCTGGCCGAGTTGCCGCGTTTTGCCCATCGCGAGGAACCTGTGCACCAGCGTGCCGACGGCTACAAGACCACCGACCGCAACATCTATCCCGCCCATCCGCAAGACGGCCCCGCCACCTTCTCCAAGTATGACGGCAAGGGACCGCTCGTGGTGCGCGTCTACAGCTTCTCCTATCGAAAGGGCATCCCTGAAGACCCGTCGGGCAATGGAGGCGGCTATGTCTTCGATTGCCGTTCGACCCACAACCCTGGCCGTTACGAGCCTTACAAGAAGCTCACCGGCCTTGACGAGCCTGTCATACGCTTCCTGGAGGACGACGGTGAAATTCTCGAGTTTCTCGAGCATGTGTATGCCCTGGCCGACAAGCATGTGGCACGTTATGTGCAACGCGGCTTCACCAGCCTCATGTTCAGCTTCGGATGCACGGGCGGCCAGCACCGCTCCGTCTACAGTGCGCAGCACCTGGCCGAGCACATCCATGAGAAGTTTGGCGTGGAGGTGCGCGTCTGCCACCGCGAGCAGGGCATCAGCCAGACGTTGCCTGCCGTGAAAAAGGACGGCCAAACCTTTGCTGATTGAGAAAGAATAGTTAACTTTGCACATATGAAGCAAGCCATGATTTTCGCCGCTGGTTTGGGGACGCGCCTCAAGCCCCTCACTGACACCATGCCCAAGGCCTTGGTACCTGTGGGCGGTGAACCCTTGTTGCGGCGCGTCATCGGGCGCTTGCGCGATGACGGCTTCACGCATCTCGTTGTCAATGTGCATCATTTCGCGTCGCAAATCACCGATTACCTGAAGGCCAACGACAACTTCGGCCTTGACATTCATGTCAGCGATGAGACCGACGGCTTGCTCGACACGGGTGGCGGTCTGCGCAAGGCCCAACCTCTCTTCACACCCCATTGCCCCATCCTGATACACAATGTCGACATCCTCAGCAATGTGGATCTCGACAAGTTTTACCGCGCCGATTGGCGGGTGACGTGCACCGATTGTGGCGTGCCGCATCTCATGGCCGGCGCCCGCCTGCTGGTGAGCTGGCGCAAGACCCAGCGCTACTTGGTCTTCAACGACCAGATGCTCCTTGTGGGATGGGTCAACATAGCCACCGGTGAGGTGAAATCGCCGTTTGCCGAGGTTCGTGCGGCCTTGCGGCAGCTCACTTGTCCGCTTGCCGCTGGCGACGAACCGATGGTCGTGGCGGGCCATCTCCATCTCTACGCTTTTAGCGGCATCCATGCCTTCTCGCCCTCGCTGTTCCCGCAGATGGTGGGGTGGCCAGCCAAGTTCCCCATCATGGACTTCTACCTCAAGGCCTGTGCCACCACGCCCATCATGGGATATGTCAAGACAGGCCTGCGCCTCATGGATGTCGGCAAGATAGAAACGCTGGCCGACGCTGACGCGTTCGCCGAGTCGCTCACACGCTGACCCGGACGATGCAAGAGGTTGGCACAACAAGACACTCACACTTTTTTACACTCTATATGCAACAGAAGATTATCATCCTCGACTTTGGTTCACAGACCACGCAGCTCATCGGCCGCCGTGTGCGTGAGCTCGACACCTTCTGCGAGATCCTGCCCTACAACAAGTTTCCCAAGGACGACCCGTCTGTCATCGGCGTCATCCTGAGTGGTTCGCCCTACAGCGTGCACGACAAGGAGGCTTTCCGCATCGATCTCAATGAGGTCATCGGCAAGTATCCTGTGCTTGGCATCTGCTATGGCGCGCAGTTTATCAGCAACACGCTGGGCGGAAGCGTGGAGCAGACCGGCACGCGCGAGTATGGCCGCGCCAACCTGGAGACCATCGACACCACATCACCCGTCTTCAAGGGCTTCGACAAGGGCTCGCAGGTGTGGATGAGCCACGGTGACACCATCACCGCCATTCCTGACGGATTTCATGTCACGGGCTCGACGGCCGACGTGAAGTATGCCGCGTTTGCCAATGACGAGAAGCGCGTGTGGTGCGTGCAGTTCCATCCCGAGGTGTATCACTCGTTGCAGGGCAAGTTGCTCCTGAAGAACTTCGTGGTCGACATCTGCGGCAGCAAGCAGGAGTGGAGTCCCGCCAGTTTTGTCGAGTCGACGGTCAAGGAGCTCAAGGAGCAGGTCGGCAACGACCGCGTCATCCTCGGTCTTTCGGGCGGAGTCGATTCCAGTGTCTGCGCCACCCTGTTGCACAAGGCCATCGGCAAGAACCTCACTTGTATCTTTGTCGACCACGGCATGTTGCGCAAGAACGAGTTTGAGAAGGTCATGGAGGCCTACAACGGACTGGGCCTCAACGTCATCGGCGTGGATGCCAGCGAGAAGTTCTTCAAGGACTTGGAAGGCGTGACCGACCCCGAGCAGAAGCGCAAGATTATCGGCCGCGACTTCGTGGAGGTGTTCAACGCTGAGGCCAAGAAGATCACCGATGCCAAGTGGTTGGCCCAGGGCACCATCTATCCTGACCGCATCGAGAGCCTGAGCATCACGGGCATGACCATCAAGAGCCACCACAACGTGGGCGGCCTGCCCAAGGAGATGAAGCTGCAGCTCTGCGAGCCGCTGAAGTGGCTCTTCAAGGATGAGGTGCGCCGGGTGGGCTATGAGCTTCAGATGCCCGAGCGCCTCATCAAGCGTCACCCGTTCCCCGGCCCCGGCCTGGCTGTGCGCATCCTCGGTGACATCACCCGCGAGAAGGTGCGCATCCTCCAGGACGCTGATGATATCTACATCGAGAAGATGCACGACTACCGGATGCCCGACGGCACGTCGCTCTATGACCACGTGTGGCAGGCAGGCACGGTGCTGCTGTCCACCATCCGCTCAGTGGGCGTGATGGGCGATGAGCGCACCTACGAGCATCCCGTGGCCCTGCGCGCCGTGACCTCGATGGACGCCATGACAGCCGACTGGGCCCGTCTGCCCTATGACTTCATGGCCGATGTGTCCAATGAGATCATCCGCAAGGTGAAGGGTGTCAACCGCGTCTGCTATGACATCTCGTCAAAGCCGCCTTCGACAATCGAGTGGGAATAAGGCTTTCCGACCAGCCATCATTGTTGCGGACCGATGAAAGTTTACACCCACTTTGGCGCTGATGAGGAGAGTCGGCGCGATGAACTGATACGAACCATCGAGCACAGTGTGGAGAGGCTCAAGCTCGCGGAGCTCGAAGCACTCTACTATGACTTGGTGGCAAAGGACTACATCCGCAAATGACAGCGGACGGTCGCACACGCTTGTGCGACGAGACACGAAAATATAGACACGAGACCTGAGCCCCTTCCTTCCGAAGGGGCTTTTGTTTGCCAGTAACGGGGAGCACCTGTAACTGGGAAGAACCGAAACAGGGAGCACCTGTAACGGGTAAGAACCGTAACGGGCAGGACTTGTACAGGGGGGAGACCTGACGCCATTTCCTCAGCAAAGGGGGCGTCGTCAGCAGAACAGAGATGAAGAGAAAAATGACAAGATTGATGGCTTTGGCTTGCTTGGCGCTGTCGCCAAGCGTGTGCAGTGTGGCCGGCGACTCGCTCCAGGGACAACATTGGGGTGGGGCGCTGTCGGTGTTGCCAGGCCGGATCGTCGTCATGGACTCTTATCAGCGCATGTGGCAGAAGGGCAAGGACAATGTGGCTGCGGCCCTTGAGGCAACCTATGCGCCTCTGCCGTCAGACAGCGACGCTTTTGCCGCCGACTATGGATTCCCTACCCTTAGCGTGGGTGTCCGCTTCCATTGGAACCATGGCGTGACCATGCACAAGACGCAAGACCGGACATGGGGCATGGCCCAAGAGGTCGGCTACGACTCACGCATGGGCAACGCCGCGTCGCTCTATGGCACCTTCTCGCGCCCCTTCTTTCGCACAAGCCATTGGACGGCCGACTATTCGCTGAGTGTCGGAACGACCTATTCGCGCCGCAAATACGATAAGGACAACAATGCCGACAATGAGCTGATCGGCTCTCGCTGGCTCATCTATTTTGGCGCAGGACTGCACCTCACCTGGCGTGTGGCTGCCGACTGGGGCATCCGTGCCGGCGTGGACTACTATCATCACAGCAACGGGGCGCTGAGCCGACCCAACAAGGGCGCCAACTTCGTGGCGCCTTCGCTTGGCGTGGTCTACATGCCTTATTATAAGGAGGTGGTGAAAGCCTCCCCGATGATGCGGAGCCCGCGTTTCAACCCCTATTGGTATGTGGACCTGACGGTGGCCGCCGGAGCCAAGACGCTGGAGGAGGACTGGAAGCAGACGCAGTATAAGACCCCGCCCGACGACCCAGCCTATCGCAAGGAGCACTTCAAGGTGTATGCCGCCTATGCCTTGTCGGCCGACGTGATGTGCCGTTACCGTCGCCGTTGGGCCTCGGGTATCGGCGTGGATGCGTTCTATGGCACCTATGCCTCCCACATCAGGCAGATGGACGAGACGAATGGATATGATGAGAGACACAGCCCCTGGAGCTTCGGTCTGGCGGCCAAGCATGAAGTGTTCTGGCATGACCTGTCGCTCAACATGTCTCTCGGTGTGTATGTGTTCCGCCACATGGGTCATGCGGCCCGTGGATTGGAAAAGCCCTATTACGAGCGCATCGGGCTGCGCTATGCCTTCAGGCGGCTGGGCGGACTGCAGGTGGGCGCCAATGTCAAGGCCCATTACCTGAAAGCCGACTACACGGAGGTGACACTGGGTTATCCCGTCCGGCTGTAGTCACGTCCCATCAAGATTGGGGGAAAAGAAGTGGCGGGACTGTCTGTTCACACACGAACAGGCAGTCCCGCCATTTCTTTGTCACTAGGGGTGTGCTTACTTCTTCTCCTTCAGCAAGTCGCGTATCTCCGCAAGCAACTTTTCTTCGGCTGACGGCTCCGGTGCGGGGGCAGGTGCGGGAGCAGCCTCGGCCTTCTTGCTGTGGGCCAGCTTGTTGATGGCCTTCACCAGGAGAAACACGCAGAAAGCGATGATGACGAAGTCGAGCATGTTCTGCAAGAAGTTGCCGTAGTTGATAGTGGCAGCCTGCATCTCGATGCCGTCCGCAATCTTCTCGGCAGGAAGCGTCACCTTCAGGTCGGTGAAATTGACACCGCCGATGAGCCAGCCGATGGGCGGCATGATGAGGTCGTCGACGATGCTTGATACGATTTTGCCAAACGCGCCGCCGATGATGACACCGACCGCCATGTCAACGGCGTTTCCCTTGACGGCAAATTCCTTGAACTCATTGATAAACTTTCCCATGATAGTAACTTGATTTATGTTTAAATGTTTGATTTCCTTTGCGGCCTGTGGGCGGCCGGTAGGCCCCTGTGGCGCCCTCGGAGGGACGCGCGGTTTGCCATGTCTGCGTTACACTCGCGCAGGTTCCTGCCCCGACGCATGCGTTTCCGTCCTTGCCACCTTTTCTTTTTTAATATATTTAATACTCTTTTCGGCTGCAAAATTAAAAAAATATTTGTATCTTTGCGCCCGAAAAAGGGAAAAATAGTGTGCCTTTGTGACAGGCGTGCCGTTGTGATACTCCTTATTTCGCGCGACCCTCGTGGCCAGGATGCGGCCACATGCAGGCAGCGCACGACAGAAAGTTATATTTTTAACAACTATAAAACACAAGTAAAATGGCAAATGTTAAAGTAGCTATCAATGGTTTCGGTCGTATCGGCCGTCTCGCATTCCGTCAGATGTTTGCAGCTCCCGGCTATGAGGTGGTTGCTATCAATGACCTGACCAGCCCGAAGATGCTGGCTCAGCTTCTGAAGTATGACAGCACTCACGGCGGCTATCAGGGCATCCTGGGTGGCGAGAAGAAGCACACCGTTGAGTATAAGGACGCTGTGTACGAGGAGGATGGCCGCACTGTTAAGGTGCCCGGATCTATCACCGTCGACGGCAAGGAGATCACCATCTACGCTAAGCCCAACGCAGCTGAGCTTCCTTGGGGTGAGCTCGATGTGGACGTTGTCCTCGAGTGCACTGGCTTCTACACATCTAAGGCTAAGAGCATGGCTCACATCCAGGCTGGCGCCAAGAAGGTCGTTATCTCTGCTCCTGCCGGCAACGACCTGAAGACCATCGTCTTCAACGTGAACCACAAGACTCTGACTGCTGACGACCAGATCATCAGCGCTGCTTCTTGCACCACCAACTGCTTGGCTCCTATGGCCCAGGCTCTGAACGACGTTTATCCCATCCAGACCGGTATCATGCAGACCATCCACGCTTACACAGGCGACCAGATGATCCTCGACGGTCCTCAGCGCAAGGGTAACCTCCGTCGTAGCCGTGCAGGTGCTTGCAACATCACTCCTGCCTCTTCAGGTGCTGCCAAGGCTATCGGCCTCGTGCTTCCTGAGCTCAACGGCAAGCTGATCGGTGCTGCTCAGCGCGTTCCCGTGGCTGACGGTTCTACCACTCTGCTCTACGCTGTTGTCAAGGGCAAGGACGTCACTGTCGAGAAGGTCAACGAGGCTATGAAGTCTCACGCCAACGAGAGCTTCGGCTACAACGAGGAGGAGATTGTCTCTTCTGATATCCTGGGCATGCGCTACGGCTCACTGTTCGACGCTACTCAGACCATGGTCGTGAAGATCGACGAGGACACCTACGAGGTGCAGGTCGTCTCTTGGTACGACAACGAGAACTCTTACACTTCACAGATGGTTCGCACCATCAAGTACTTCGCTGAGCAGAAGTAATTCCTGTAAGGATTCAAAAACATAACAAACCGCTCTTCCTCATCCGGGGAAGAGCGGTTTTTTTATTGATTGCTTGCTCATTTGCAAGAATTTAGCTACATTTGCGCCATGAAGATGATCACCATACTCGGCCCGACCGCATCGGGCAAGACCGCCATCGCCGCACGGCTGGCCCACGATCTCGGCGGAGAGATCCTGTCGGCCGACTCGCGGCAGGTCTATCGCGGTATGGACATCGGCACGGGAAAGGACCTGGAGGACTACACCGTCGACGGCCAGCCCGTGCCCTATCACCTCATCGACATCGCCGACGCCGGCACGAAGTACAACCTGTTCCAGTATCAGCAAGACTTCCGCACGGCCTACGATGACATCACCCGTCGTGGCGTGACGCCCATCCTCTGTGGGGGCACAGGCCTCTACATCGAGGCGGTGGTCAAGGGCTATGCCCTGTCGCCCGTCCCCCAGGATGCCGACTTGCGCCACCGGCTGGAGGGCCAGACGCTGGCCGAGCTGACCGCCCGGCTCCGGGAGTTGAAGCGGCAGACGGGGTCGGCCATGCACAATACCACCGATGTGGACTCCTGCCAGCGGGCCATACGGGCCATAGAGATCGAGACCTACAACCTCGAGCACCCCACCGCGCTGCGGCAGATGCCGGCCATCGACACCATCCTCATCGGCGTGAGCGTGGACCGCGACGTGCGGCGCCGCAAGATCAGCGACCGCCTCGACCGCAGGCTCAAGGGAGGCATGGTCGACGAGATACGGCGACTGCTCCGCCAGGGTGTCAAGCCCGAGGATCTCACCTATTACGGCCTGGAGTATAAGTTTGTCACCGAGTATGTGGTGGGGCACCTGACCTACGACGAGATGCACCGCCAGCTGGAGATAGCCATCCACCAGTTTGCCAAGCGGCAGATGACCTGGTTCCGCGGCATGGAGCGCCGTGGCCTCACTATCCACTGGGTGGACGGCCAGCAGCCGATGGACCGCATACAGGCCGACATCCGCAGTCTCATCCGTTGAGACGAGCAACACAAACAGAACGACGCGGCCAGCCCCTGTTGGGAGGGCCGAAAGAGATAACAATATGGAAGACAATCGTTGGGGCATCATCTATTGCCCTAAGTCGGGACTATTTGGCGGGTCTGCCAAGCGGTGGGCCAAGATAGAGGCATGCCTCAAGGAAAACGGCATCCGTTATGACCATGTGACCAGCGAGAACGCGGGCAGCGTGGATCGCCTGGTGAAGATGTTTATCAACAATGGCTACCGCACCCTCGTCATCGTGGGCGGCGACAGCGCGCTCAACGACGCTGTCAACTGCCTCATGCAGGCGGAGAAGAGCGTGCGCGAGAGCGTGGCGCTGGGTGTCATCCCCAATGGGTTGATGAACGACTTCGCCCATTTCTGGGAGTTTGACGAGGACCGTTATGAGCAGACCATCCACTGGCTGAAGGACCGCCGAGTGCGCAAGATCGACCTTGGCTGCATCCGCTACACCAACCGCAAGGGCGAGGCCTGCCGCCGCTACTTCCTCAATTGTGTCAACGTGGGCCTTATAGCCGCCATCATGAACCTGCGCCGGCAGACGCGCCACTTCTTCGGTTCGCGCTCGTTGTCGTTCCTTTTCTCCTTCATCCTGCTGATTTTCCAGCGGCTCGACTACCGCATGAAGCTCAAGATCAACACCGACCGTCTTGACCGTCGCGTGATGACGATGTGCGTGGGCAATGCCTCCGGTTATGGCCAGACGCCCAATGCCGTGCCCTACAATGGGCTGCTCGATGTCTCGGTGGTCTATCATCCTGGTGTGACGCAACTCTTCGAGGGCATCTATCTCTTCCTCAAGGGCAAGATCCTCAATCACCGCTCCGTGCACCCCTACCGCACGCGTGAGGTCGTGGTGGAGCGTGCCGAGCACGCCCTCGTGGGTGTCGACGGCCGGTTGATGCACACCCCTGTGGGGCCCTTCCGCATCACCGTGGAGCAGGAGGTCATCAATTTTCTCATACCCGAGTAGCGAGTTGGCTGGGCGAAAGCTCAGCCAACGCCCAAAAAGCATCGCCTGTGAGGGTTCAACGGCACTTGCAAGAAAGCGGACAATGTATATAAAAAA
>DJOV01000080.1:0-35905 GCA_002437285.1 Prevotella sp. UBA6429
GTAAAGGTTGTATTTGTTGTCTTAAAAATGACTCTTCCGGAATTGGGAGTGACGGGCACGTTGCTTTGGGCTTGTCACTCCAAAATCAGGAAAAGCCTAACGGAATATGGCCATCTGGGTATATTCTCTGAATCTCTACGTAAGAGATACAGAAACACTTTGCAAAAATAGGGAAAATATTGGAAATAAGAGAATTGTGTGTGTTAAAAATTCAACGTTGCTCAAAAATATTCAACAATTATTTGCCAAAGATTTTGAACCAATCTTAGTATTCTCCGATTATCAGCGAGTTACAAGTGATTCTGTATCTCTTACGTAGAGATTCAGAGCAATAAAGAGAACTAACAACGATAAAATATGGCTTTCATATAAGCAAAGCGTATGACGCACTATTTGCTAAACACGGGTCTGCTCGCATCATGTATGCAGAAGGCTGAAAGACATAAAAGTGTTGAAAATTAGTGGAAGTTAGTCTATTGATTTTTCAATGCTGTGGTACCTATCACAACCCCAATAACTCGGAAAGAGCATTCTTTTCAGGGGAAGCCGAGGTGTGTCATGCGCCCAAGTGCGTCTGACGCTTGGCGGCATTTTTCACAAGGCTCATCGTCAACTGTTCCATACCGGAGGTTCACATGTGGTTCATAGTCAAGACGGATGTTTTCACTGAGCAAAAGTCGATGGATCTGCTGAGTGAGAAATTCAAGGACACCATCGTTGATTTCTATTTCCCTTTGGGAAGACGAACCTACAAGAACGAGAAGGGCGAGAATAAAGTACGCTTTGTCCCTGTCTTGCAAGGCCTGTTCTTCATCAGGGTGGAGAGTGAAGAGCGCCTGGAGAATATTCTTTCCAAATATGGCTACTTCATGTATAAGGGTGCTGACTTTGGAGCGAGAAGCACTGAGGTCGTGGAACGAGTCTTTTTTACCAAGGCGCATATCCTCTGTGCCGACAGCAAGTCTCGAACCTTGGGCGAAATCGTTAAGCAGGCGAGAATCCCCGATGATGAAATGGAGCGTTTCATCTTTTACAATGATAAGATAGCCGAAGGCATTGAGGGACTGAGCCTTGTTGACAAGCGATACAGTGACCTCATCATGGTGAATGACACCATCCGTATTCTCAGCGGTCCGATGACGGGCTGGGTGGGGGTCGTCAAGCAAATCAAGCGCAAGGGCAAGAAAGACCGTCACCTCTTGATGCGCTTTGGAAACAATCGGTGCCTCATGATATCCAATGTCCGGCAGTATGACATGCAGATTGAGCATGAGGCAACGGTGGGTGCGAAGCCTGAGGCGGTGGGCGCATGGCGTGCCATCGACCAGCTGATAGGCTTCCTGCAGGCAAAGGAACCCGAGAAAAATGCTTCTGAAACATTGCGCAACCATTTCAGTGACTATCTGGAAAAACTGACGGTCTATCGCAACCGCCATTCTTCTGACATAGCATATAGCAATAAGGTGGCAGAGATGACGACGGCTCGTCAACAAGAAATACTCAGCAACATCGCTGACTCGATGCGCGCCAACTTCCGTATCCTTGCCAACTATTTCAAGGCGGATGGCGGAACCTTAGAGCAGGGACTGCGGGAACTGATACCTGATGTGATCCTGCGCCCGTTTCTCACCCCCACTCCGGGAATCGCCATCCCACAAGGACAGGACTATGTGGTCTTACGCCATGACGGTATCCTGGAGCTTATCCTCCGTTGCAACCTTCGGGGATTTTTCAGAGGCAAGGAATATGAAGCCGACAAGTACGCCCCAGTCTTCGACGAGGACTATGAGTATTACGCTCATTTCGCCCTCTTGAATACGGACGAAGGCAAGGTGAAGGCCATCTGTTCCTGGGGTGGCTTCTATGATTATTATGCATCGCAAAGCAAGAACGAGCAAGATAAATTCCATGCCGACTTGCTGTCGAAGAAATATCCTCGTTTGCTGTATTTGCTCACGCAAAGCGGATATAAGTTTGAGAAGGTTGGTGGCATAGGTGGATTTTCGATAGATACGGACATCGACTATACGAGCGATATGGAAGAGCTGGGAAGAAGGGCCGACGGGTTCTTCACCCTTCATTCATCCCTCTTCACGCAACTCACGTCGGCTGCCGTGGAGGTGTGGCAAGGAGCACGCTTGTTGGTATGGCGACAGTTGCTCCAGCGGTATGTCCTGCTCCATAAGGTGCCGGTCGTTGACTTGCCTTCCGTCATCTCCCATGATTCAAAAACGGAAGAGGCGTTTGCGAAGGTTGATGGAAAGCTTGACATCGCAAAGGTGGCCGCCGCCTTGGCAGAGGCTAAGGAGACCATAGAGGAACATCTGGACAGTGGAAAACTGGCGGATGCCGTATGCAGGCTCCTTTCCGCCTCGTTGGCCTTTTCCTCCCACTTTGCCGAAGACGAGCTATACAATGATGTTACAGATACATTCAATCCCGACAACACCTTCACGGAGCTGTTCCATGCAATCATCGAACAGCTCGGCAAGAAGAAAGGGTGCTCCTTGTTGGCAAACCATCTGCGCAAGGGAATGGTGGAACTGCAGGAACAGGATTCTTGGAAATACTTCAAGTTTCCCTCCTTCCTCAGGCAAACGAGAAAGATTGACAAGATGGTGAATGGAATGACATATTGACAATGTTTCTCCCACAGATCCCACAGATTTCGACATGTCTCCCTGTTGCGTCGCAACCGCGCCCACCCGCCAGCACGCCTCCTATCCCAACAAAAAGAGGCTCTTCCGAATTTTGGAGTGACAAGACCCATGGTTGGAATGTAAACCGATATAAACCCCAGCCCTTGAGGGGGTAAGCCCTATCGGGCTGGGTCCCCATGCGAGCCTTCGTGTCTTATGAGCCGAGCTCACGACACGAAGACTTGCCTGTCTCCCCACGGCTGTCGCCGCCTTCCCCCTTCAAGGGCTGGCTTTAAACCCAGTTAAACCGCTCACGCCATGCATCGGTCCCTGTCCAACGGAGTGAAGCAGCACATCGAGCGAGACATGCGCGAGCGGTCTAACCAGTTTTACACTCCTACTGCGTGAGCGGTATATTCGGTTTGCAGTCCTACTGCGTGAGCGGTTTCATCAGTTTACAGTCCAACTGCGTGAGCGGTTTAATCTGGTTTATGGCCAGGGGTGCGGGAAGGCGGCGACAGCCGCCATGCTACTGTTTGCGGCATGGGCCGTGAGCTTGCTCACAAAGGCCAAGGGCGCAAACAGCAGCATGAGCCCGTCAGGGCTTCCCACATCCCTGGGGTTTATATCGGTTTACATTCAAACCGGTGCGATGGCCCCATCACTCCAAATTCCGGAAGGACCCAAAAAGATCCGTGTAACGCGTGTGATCCGTGGGAGACATACAAACCGCCTTCACGGGCTGACGGCCCAAAAGTCCATAGCCAGGCCAAGCGCAGCGCCACCCTGGGTTTATGACGACAGCGAGAGCCCACGCCCTACAGGGGCAAAAGTCTTCCTGACAACACCCCATAGCCCCAACATATCCATCACCGTAAGATATCATCATGAGCGAAGAAACGTTTCCTTCCGTGTTTGCGGTCTTCGATTATCTGAAGTCCAAAGGGCGGGGAGGCTTTTATCACACGTCTCCACATTTTGAGGTCATGCAGTTTTCTGACCGGCAACTGATAGCCTGTCCTATGCCCATGACCCCTCTGTACAGGGGGCAGAATGCCATCTATGAGCCTTGCAAGCCATCACTATATAGAGGACATTGGACGAAAGAGCAGTTGTTTGAACGTGACATGCAACTCAATGAGTTCAAAGTCATATTACAAGACAATCCACAGGTGAAAGATCTTGAGAGCGGTGGGCTGGTCGTAAATTATGAAGCCTTGGCGCAACACTACGGCATCGCCACGAACATGATGGACATGACCAACAGCCCCTTGGTGGCGGCTTTCTTTGCTACTACAGAATATGACCCGGTGACAGACCGTTATCGTCCCGTCCTCCACACTGTTTCCAAAGGCATCATCTATTTCTCGCCGGCAGGAGACATGCTTAACTTTACCGACAGAAACCGGATATGGCCCATAGGACAGGCAGCTTTGAAACGTCCTGGTGAACAGCGAGCCTACGCGATGGTTATGGAGAAGAATACCTCCTTCAGCATGGCAGCCTTTGAATTTTGGCATGATCCTCAGAGCTCATTGCGAATATGGGATATGACGAAGGGCGGAGCGATGCTTTTCCCATATGACCCGATGACGGAGAAGGTAAGAGCCATGAAGAAATACCGCATATACAGCCTTGGCAGCTTAAAGCAAACCTACGAGGCGAACCGGAATTTTGCCAAGTCCGCCGACGAGGCGCAAGCGATCATGGAACGTCAGGGCTGCACCTTTGTCAGCAAACTGCCGTTCGCCTATACCCATGAGGAGACGCACCGCCTCACGGAAGAATATTACAAGGCATATCCCGGCAGCTTCAAGTAATTGGGGAATCTTTTCACAAGCCAATTTAAACGAGAAGACGTTGCTCGTTTAAAGTGTTAATCCTTTGTAAACCGGATATTAGAGATTGAATTATGACGCCTGATATGTTGATAGCTACGAAGCCATTAGTTGATAATGTCGTAAAGGACTTGGTAGTACCCAAAATAAAACAATTTGTTGACCGATTGTCTTTAGGGTATAATAAGAATTTAGTGCCCACAGCAAAGCATTTCCAGGAGTATTTGAATCGTGCCTACGACAAGTATAGCATCTTGAACACTTTGGTTTTGCGCAATCGGATAAAGAAATTGAAAGATGTTTATGTGCCTTTGACGCTTGTTTTTGAGGACAATGAGGGCAATTCTGAATATCAAAAAGTCGATGGATTTCCCAAAGACTTCATGGTGAAGAATAGTAAACTTCTTATTACAGACACCGCAGGAATGGGGAAGTCTACCATTGTGAAACGAATGTTTTTAGATGTTGTAGACAATGCTTATGGGATTCCAATATTTATAGAGTTGCGCCGAATCAATGAGCAAAACGACCTGATAGAGGAGATAGAAACGCAGATAAGTTCTCTGCCGCAAAAGTTTAGTCATCAGCTTCTTTTAGAGTTGCTTATGTCTGGCGGATTCATCTTCTTTTTTGATGGATGCGATGAGATACCAATTGCAAACAGAACATTTGTAATGCATGAAGTGGAAACTTTTGTCAGTAAAGCAAGTCTCAATACATTCATTGTAACATCACGTCCTGACGAGGTGCTAAATTGCTTCGGCAGTTTTAGTAGGGCGTCCATTAAAGGGCTGTCAAGAGGCGAATCTTTTCAATTGCTTAGAAAGTATGACAACAATGGTCCTGTTTCCCGGAAATTGGTTGAAACGTTGAAAAACGAAAAATACAAGATGATAACGGAATTTTTGGAGAATCCGTTGCTTGTTTCATTGCTCTTTATTGCATTTGATTATAAACCGACCATACCAATAAAAAAGCATTCTTTTTATCGTCAGGTATTTGACGCTTTGTTTGAAAATCATGACTTGTCTAAGGGAGATAGTTATTGTCATGAGAAACTATCGAAGCTCAATAGTGATGATTTTGAAAAGATATTGAGGCGAGTAGGCTATGAATGTCAAAAAAAACAACAGGTAGAATTTCTTAAGCAAGATATTCTGAATATCATTGGTAAGGCGAAGGACTCTTATATGAAATTCACTTTTGCCAACTCTGATTTCTTGAAGGATTTGCTGACTTCCGTTCCCTTGTTCTGTCAAGATGGAATTTATTATAAATGGGCGCATAAGTCTTTGCAAGAGTATTATGCAGCTTTGTTTATCAGCATTGATGCGAAAAATGGCCAAGGAAATATTCTGAGATCAATTTATAACAGTAGTAATATTCAACGATATGTCAATTTGTTAGACTTATATTATGACATAGATCCTACTGGTTTTGATAAGTATATTTTAGTTCCTTTGTTGGAGGAATTTGTTGACTATTATGATAGTTACAGCTTGACGACATCTAATTTGCCAATGAAACTAATAGATGTTAGACTGGGATTTCTTTTCGGGTATACTATGGTGTTGGGCAATCAAAGAAATGATAAGTTATTTGTTTCAGAGGACTTAGACGAGCAATTTAAGAAAATGCATAATCTGTCGCTAGGTTGTATCGCGCTTTTTAAGCCGATGTACTATGTTGCAGTTAGCCCCCGTAAGCAGAGCTATATCTTAGGCTTAGTCCGGAACAAGATCCCTGAATTGTTTACTGCTTTTAAGAAAAAGAGTGATGAAGATATTGCGATAAACAAAGCCTTTATTATAGATGGAATTAAAACGGGGGCAAACTCTACAAAAGAATTTGAAACGATTAATATTTATATAAGTCATGCTTTTAGAGAAGGGTATTTAGATATAAATAAGGTAAGGCCTTATCTGAAGAGCTTAAAAGCAACCTTGTCAAGCGGATTCGACCCTGATGACTTATGTGATGGCCTATAAAGATAAATAAGGCTTGGATACTCTCAAAAAGCGAATGGTCAACATTGCAGGTATACTCACGAGGGCTTGGTTATGCCACAAGTTTTTTGTGGAAATTAATTAGATAGCTCCTATGCAGGGGAATTTATCTTCCTAAAGATTATTGCTTTGATTGTGTTTTACGTTAACTCATAAATAGCTAAATGCTATGACAACAGAACAGTTAAAACATTTGGATTATATTCAGAGTGCGATTAATCGTATGGCTGAAAATTCATTCAAGATAAAAGGGTGGATGGTAACATTGATTTCTGCATTGATGGCATTATTTGTGAATAGCGAGAAATCTTGGTTTCTGTTAGTGGCGTTCATTCCAATATTTGTGTTTTGGTTTTTGGATGCATATTATCTCCAGCAGGAGAGAAAATTTCGAGGATTATATGATGACGTTGTTAAAAATAGAGTGCGCTTGTTCTCAATGGATGCTCATTCTTATGATACGCAGAAGTATTCATATTCAGAATCATTTTGGTCGAAAACTATTTGCTCACTCTATGGAACGATAGCACTTCTAAATGGTGTAGTATTTCTGATATTATTATTTAAAAGATATTGTTGTAATTGTAATTGATTAGTTTTATGAGTTCGAAAGAAAATCACATGTTCGTTAGCCACTTCCATGAGGATGAAGAACACATTAAGAGATTAAAGGATTTGCTTGGTGCCAGTTTTGTGTTCAAGAACAGTTCTGTTACTTCTGATAAGTTCAATAGAGCTAGCAATCCAGATTATATCAAGTCACTTCTACGTACACGAATTTCTTGGGCCAAAACAGTAATATGCTTGATTGGACCTAAAACTCATGATAGTGATTGGGTTGACTATGAGGTGAAAAATGCAGCTAAGCAAGGTAAACGTATTGTTGGGGTGTTTACTTGGGGAGCCAAAGATTCAGATATACCTCTGGCTCTTGACGAATTTGCTGACGCGATAGTTGGTTGGAATAAAGATTCCATTATTGAAGCTATCAAAGGCAAGTCTTCTTTTTGTAATGCGAACGGAACGCCGAGGGGCTATGAAAGTGCTAATAGAACAACTTGTTAAAATCTCAAGTCATGGCAAAAGGTTATAGTTATGTGGTTAAGCGCGATTATGGTTTTGCACCAAATCCTTTTAACGGTTTCTTATCACTTGCTACGTGTAAGGCGAGAATCAGAAAGTGGGCTCAAGTGGGTGATTTTGTTATTGGCAACGCTAGTAAAAAGTTCAATAACAAATTGATCTATATGATGAAGGTTACGAAGAAGACTACATTTGATGAATATTGGCAAAATCCGGAGTATTTATGTAAGCGCCCTGTTATGAACGGGTCTGTCAAGACAATGTATGGAGACAATATTTATCATCATGACGACAATGGCAATTGGATTCAAGAAGATTCTCATCATAGTCTTCCAAAAGGAAAGGTGAATATGGATAACCTGGTAAGAGATACCGGTGAGAGTGATGCTGTCCTAATATCTACAGAATTCTTCTATTTTGGTAAGAGTATGTTTGATGTCCCTTTAAAGTTTCGCAGATGTTTACATCGTTATGTCGGGCAAAAGAGAGTATCCTATGAAGAATGCATGGAGCTATGGGATTATCTTGTAGCAAATTATCCGAAGAACGAAATAATAGCTTTTCCTCGCCTGTTTAATACATTTAAGCGTTATGACGGCAAGAGCTAATGTTCCCATTATCACTAACGATAAGGTCTTCTGTTATTACTTCTATTTCATCCAGGAACGTATGAGCATGTTTTGGCGAAAGTGCGAAGAAAAACGAGTGTTAACGAATGACTCTATTCTTCGGAAATATAAGTTCACCAATGTATATCGTGCGTGCGATAGGGTAAGTCAATACCTGCTTCGTGATGTGATATATAATAAGGTGGAGAATTACAGCCCCGAAGACATGCTGTTACGTGTCTTGGTCTTTAAGATCTTCAATAAGATAGAGACCTGGGAGTATCTTGAGCAGGTATATGGAGAGATAACTATCCGGCATTTTGATGTCAAGCAGATCAGTTTTTGGTTAAGCGAAAGACAGGCTTATGCCCCAATCTTTAACAACGCCTACATGATGACAGGCACGCATAAGAGATATGATTACCTGTCAACCAAGCATGAGAAATGGTTAATGATGGTCAAAGAAGAATTCTTAGGCGAAGGTATTGTTACAAGAATACTCAAAGCAAAATCTCTGGAAGAAGTTTATCTCTTATTAAGAAGTTGCTCATTTCTTGGTGGGTTCCTTGCTTATCAATATGCCATTGATTTCAACTATACTCCCTATGTCAATTTCGATGAGAACTCTTTTGTAGTCGCAGGCATTGGGGCTATTAGAGGCATCCAAAAATGTTTCATTTCCCATGGGAATTCTTATGAGGCTGCTATTCTTTATACTCAGAAGCATTTCAATGAACTGCAAGTTAAGTATGGCTTTACTCATTTTAAGCCATTGAGAGGCCATGATCCAACCTTACTCGATTTACAGAATTGTTTCTGCGAGACGGATAAGTATTTACGCGCAAAAATACCAGAACTTTTAGTTGGCAACAAGCGAATCAAGCAAAAATATAAGCCAACAAATAAGGCAATTAATTATTTGTTTCCACCTAAATGGAGACTTTGTAACGAGGAAAAGTTATGTTTACAGCCGAGTTTGCAGGAATTAATGATTTCTTGGTAAAATCATCGCTATTACTATTGGAGAATGGTGTGGTACGTGAGACTCGTGGAATGAAGTGTTATGAGCTTCCTGAACCATTCGTGTTCAAGATTACACAACCAACTGCAAGATTGATTACTATTTCTGAAAGGAAGTGGAATCTTACTTTACCTTATGCCGAGTCCTTGTGGCTAGCTTCTGGTAGAAACAATATGGACTTTATCACTCATTACTTACGTCGTATGATTGATTTTTCTGACGATGGTAAGTTTATGCGCGCAGGATATGGCTCAAGGCTTCGTGCTTATAATGGAGAATCTCAAGACTATCAGGTTTCAGACGTGTTGCCCAGTGACACTCTGCGGGTGGATCAATTCAAGTATGTAGTGAGTTGTTTTAAAGAGGACTCAAATACTCGCCGTGCCGTCATTAATATTGATGACACGATGAAAGATGAATTAGAAGAAAATGGTCACATAAAACATACAAAAGACATACCCTGTACGCGATTACTTCATTTTTTGAAAAACGGAAAGTCGGGGGAACTTGACTTAACCGTTTATATGCGTTCAAACGATATGTTGTGGGGAGCAAGTGCAGTCAACATTTTCAACTTCACTTTCATGCAGGAATATTTTGCGGCTATGTTAGGGCTTGAAGTTGGAAATTATTTTCATATAGCGAATAACTTTCATTATTATGAAGATAAGCGTAATATGTTGGAGGCTATTGCATCTGTGAATGAGTATCAAGATTTTCCTTATATATATGATAAGAAGTTTTCTTCATTGGAAGAGTTTGATGAACAGATTAAATTGCTTTCAAGTGAGGAGTCTAAGATGAGAATGGGGGATTATCAATATAAACCAGACCTATTTGTTGATGACTTTTTCAAGGATTGGTATTCTGTTTTATTTCATAAGAACTATGAAGAGAAACTTATAATAGTAAAGAATCCAATATTGAGTGCATTGATGCGACCAACACAAAAATGAACAACCAAATTGTGTCTTAACATAGCAAGATATGTCAATAGTAGATTTGAAAACAAGATTGTCCTCAAACAGAGATTTGCTTTACGTGTAAGTGTTTCATATTTAGTAAACACGCTTTTAATTATATTTTGAGTAGTGGCTAAAATATTTTGATTATTAATTAAGGCAGTAAAAGTGAAGGCTAAAAAGAATGTAGTTATAGTAACTTGGCTTGGCGGAGGAAATTATGGAACATCGCTTCAGTCATTTGCTTTGCATAAGGCATTGGAAAAGATAGGTTATAATGTGTCCTTTCTAAAAGGCATACCTGTTAGATTTACATTTAAGGATAGAATTAAATGGCTTCTGGCTTTGATTGGAATAGACCTTGCAAGGATAAAAAAGCATATAATTTCTTCACATCTGACATTAAGACAAAAGAAATTAGCACTTTTTATCAAATCAAATTATAATTTCTGCAAACCCATTTATTCTTTAAGAGATTTGAACAGGTTGGTCAAAAAGACAGATGTGTTTGTAACAGGTAGTGACCAAATTTGGAATACGCGTTTCAGCTTCAATCCTTTTTATTTTCTTGATTTTGCAGGTGATGCAAAGAGAGTCGCTTATGCTTCCAGTATTGGATTGCAAGATTTTCCAGAGGAGCACAAACCACAAGTAAAGAAGCTGCTTTCTAAGTTTTCCCATATTGGGCTAAGAGAAAACACAGCGGTTAATATTGCGTCAAGACTGTTAAACAGAAAGGATGTGGTTCAAGTGTTGGATCCCACTTTTCTATTGACCTCTTCGGAATGGGTTGACATCTCAGAAAAAGCGACCATTGAGATAAGCTTGCCCCAAAAGTATATTTTCTGCTATTTGATAGGCAATAACCCCTGGTATAAGGAGCAATTAGTTAAAGTTGTAGCAGCTGCAGGAATAAAAAACATTGTCATTGTACCAGCAGCGGAGAATGCTGGTTTTACCATTGATGGTGCAAGAATTTACAATGATGCTGGCCCCTTGGAGTTCGTAAAACTCATCAAAGAATCTTCTTTTGTATGTACAGACTCATTTCATGCAACAGCAATATCCATCAATTTGAACAAGAACTTTGTTGAGTTCATGAGATTTAAGGACTCAGATAAAGCATCACAAAATTCCCGGTTGTATGATATGCTGACACATTATCAATTGATGAATCGAATCTATTCATACAAAACAACAGAATGGGGCAATGATATAGATTTTTCATGTTCAAACAAGCAATTGAAAGAGGACAGAAAATTCTCCTTGAATTATCTCATTAATGCAATTGAAAATTAGAGCGTTACATGAAAGATAATTATTACGTGTCTTCCCTTTTTTGGAGCACATTATCACGTATTTTAAATGCTGTTTTAGGCTTTATAACTGTGCCGTTGCTGCTTGGATATTTTGGAAAGGCAGAATATGGGCTTTTGTCTATTGCTACTGCTTGTAATGGGTATATGAACCTGTTGGATTTAGGAATGAATACAGGTGCCGTGAAATTTTATTCACAGTGGAAAGCTGAAGGGAATATAGCTAAAGTTTTTAGGGTGGCTCGTTCCAATATATCTTTTTATATCGTTATAGCCATAATGAACATGTTGCTATTGGTTGGTATAGCTATCTTTGGCGAGAGTATGTTTTCTGTCACACATACCCAATTTTTGCAGATAAGGGCGTGCTTACTAATTATTGCGATGTTTTCTCTTTTTAGTTGGGTGACAACTGTCTTTAATCAGCTTTTGATTGCTGCCAAACAAATGAGTTTTACTATGCAGGTTCAATGTGTTCTAACTTTATTGAAAGCATTCCTCGTTGCTTGTGTGGTTTATGCAAGAATTGAGTTGACTACATATTTCTTTTTCTTGACATTTTTGGTCGCGCTGGTCTTTGTTCCGTATGCAATTAAATGTAAGAAAGATGGGCTTATTGATAGTTATAGACCAGTCTGGTATTGGGATGACTTTAAGCCTGTAATATCATTTAGCTTATCTATATTTGCCCTTTCTTTATTTCAGATGACAGCTACACAATCTCGTCCGATATTATTAAGCATGTTTGCGCAGAATGGAGCTAATGCTGTTGCTGAGTTTAGAATTATCGAAGTGGTTCCTCAATTGATCATTATGATTGGTGGAACGTTTTCAGGTATATTTTTACCCAAGACCTCTGAGATGGTAGCAAAAAAAGATGAGAATGCGATGCATCAGTTCGCATACAAGTGGACAACATATACTACAGCTGTGGTAGCATTCATGTGCTTTCCTTTCATTCTTTGCGCTAAAGAGGTTTTGGCGGCTTATGTTGGTTCGGAGTATTCCAATCTCGCTCCATGGATGATAATTTGGTGTGTAACTGTGCTGTTCCAAATGCATACGACCCCAGGTAATGCGCTTGTGTTGGCTCATGGAAAGACAAAACTTTTGGTGAAAGTTACAGCTGCGGGATGTTTATTGTCCATGTTTTTAAACATTGTTCTTTGCAAATACTTCAATGTAGGTTCAGCCATAATTGCATACTTTATATATGTGTGCATTATTATTGGTCTATACTATATCTCGTTCTACAAGAAACTATTGGGCCTTAGTAGGAAAAAGATGATTCATTGCTTTGTGGTTCCTACAGCTATTGCAGTGGTCGTTTATATCTTTGCATCTTTAGTTCCGATAAGTGTTGATATGTTTAGAGGAATAAATGAAAGAGTTGCTTATATTTTAGTTTGTCTTTTAAAGACCATGGTATGGGGGATTCCATACATTGCTATATTGCATTTTTGTAAAATTATAGATTTCAAACAGTTAAAGAAATAGTATATGGATATATGTCCAAAAGATAAATGTACAGGTTGCTTCGCTTGTGTGAATGCATGCAATCATGGGTGCATTAGCATAAAAGAAGATGAGATGGGGTGTGTACGTCCTGTAGTTGACGAGAACAATTGTGTTAATTGTGGCTTGTGCAAATCATCCTGCCCCAATAATATCGATCTGAAATTCTCTTATCCATCAAAATGCTATGCGTCATGGATAGAGGATAAAGAAAAAAGAAAAATTTGCGCTTCTGGTGGAATTGGAACTTGTATGTCTGAATATGTTATCAAGCAAGGAGGTGTAGTCTTCGGATCAAGGTATAACTCTGAGATGACACCAATCATGACCTATACAGAAAGTTTGGCGGAGTTGGAACATTTCAAAGGTTCTCGCTATGTACAAAGTTTAGTTGGGAAAGATACATATAAGAAAGTTAGAACATTCCTTCGCCATGGTAGATTGGTCTTGTTCGTTGGTACTCCATGCCAAGTTGCAGGTTTAAAGACATTTTTGCGTAAAGTTTATGACAATCTGATAACAGTAGATTTAATCTGCCATGGTGTTTGCCCAACAAGATATTTAAAGGAAGATGTGGCATATCTGGCAGAAAAATATAAGTTGAAAGACATAGCTGATATACGTTTCAGAGGTAACGACGGGAATAACTTTCGTCTGACTTTATGGAATAAAGACAGACGAAAGTTATTCCCGAGGGACAACTATCGAGAAAAATTGCTTCGCATTGATGAGACTCAGCAATATTATATTAAGGGCTTTCTTCTTGGTGTCTCAATGCGTGAAAATTGCTTTTCATGTAATTATGCTAAACCAGAGAGGGTTTCCGATATAACGATTGGTGACTTTATTGGATTGGGTAAAACGGAGCCATTTCCCTATCCAACGTACAATGTTTCATCTGTCATAATAAATACCTTTAAGGGGCAGGAGTTCTACAATAAAGTAGCCGAAAGTACAAAGATGCTGGTAAATGTAGAAAGAGACTACAATGAACGCTTAATGTATAAGCCTTCATTAATTCATCCTTTTCAAAGACACCCGTTGAATGGAAAGTTTGTGAAATTGTGCAAGAAACATGGTTATTTATATGCCATACACAAAACGCTTCGGGGAACTCTAATGAAAGAACAAATCAAAAATTATTTTAACTATTGGACTTATTCCTACCGAGTTCCTAGGAAAATCCTAAAAGTTTTATCCGGAAAAAAATAATGTTTTTCTGCTATAGAAGCTAAGAAACTCTTTTACTAAAAGTTTCCTGTAACAGAATTTCAAAGTTTTCTATTGCGATCTTTTACGCATTTCTTAATGAATTTCAAATATATTTTTATCGTAGCATTAATATTGTTATTCTCACGTTGCTTCTCTTATGTTGGGTGGAACCCAACATTGGGAGGGCAAGTGACAAATGCTTTTTTATTGGTGCTATTAGTGTATTGCATTGCCAATTTTAGGAGAATTCCAAGAAGCAGCATGCGTTCATTTGTTTTGTTGCTAATGATTTTGCCATTTGTCAGTATCATAGGGTCTTTTACGATACATGGCCAAAATGTTAATGAGGGCAGCCGAGCGACCTTGTTCACATTGACTTACTTGTTTTATTTTATTCTTTACATACTTAAAATAGATTATCAAGTAGTCTTAAAAATGAGCGTTTGCTTTGGCCTTTTTTGGGTAATAATGGAAATCGTACAACAATTCACTTACCCAACAGTTTGGTTTGCAACTAGGATAGCTTCTCTTGACAATGATGTTGAAATTAGAAATGGCATATATCGCTATAATATGGAAGGAAGAGAATTTGGCTTGCTATTACTATTCTATTCCTTTCAAAGATTTTTGGAAAAGCCGCGCAAAAAATATTTAGCAGGTATAATATTGGGGCTTACTGGTGTTTATATGTTAGCAACACGCCAAGTTATGGCGGCTTCCGTTCTGTGCCTTTTATATGCTATGCTTGCAATGCACAAATTGAAGTTTTCTTCTTTTTTTATGATTTCAGTTATTGCTATCCTAATATATTGCAACATGGAATCCTTGTTTGGTGATTATATAGAAATGTCCGAGGATATCAATGAAGATAATATTCGTTTGTTGTCCTATGATTTTTATGGAATAGAATATAACAAAGGGCAAATACTCCCTATTCTTTTTGGCAATGGCGTAGAGGGAATGTCCGCTTATGGGCGGGAAATAGGAAACATGCAGGATATGGGTCTTTTCCGTGCTGATATAGGAATAGTGGGAATGTATAGTTGGTATGGGATTTTTTACGTACTTACAGTCCTTTCTTTTTTTATATACATAACCGCAAAGCGAAAATATATTGATGTTTATCTCCAAATGTATGTGATGTTTATGTTGGTGACATCCGTAATGCTGCATCATTTTGGATATTCACCTCATCACATTATGACCTTGTGTATTATTCTATATTTGATAGATAATTCTATCAAGTCAAGAAAGAATATAACAAATATTAAAATGCCATGAGGTATACTATATTGATTCCTGCTTATAAGCAGAAATATTTGTTCGAGGCAATCGAGAGTTGTCTTGCTCAAACATACAATGACTTTGAACTGATCATCGTGGACGATGCCTCACCCGAGGACTTGAAATCTGTCGTAGATAAGTTTCAAGATGATAGAATCAGGTATTATCGCAATGAGAAGAATTGCGGAGTTTTAAACGTGGTGGACAATTGGAATATCTGCTTGTCGCATGCCAAGGGAGATTACGTCATCTGCATGGGCGACGATGACCGATTGTTGTCTAACTGCCTGGAAGAGTATTCGAAGCTGATGGATAAATATCCTGGGTTGAATATCTATCACGGAATGACTGAAATTATTAATGAGCATAGCGAGGTTTACAATATCCAGGAAGCTCGACCGGAAAGGGAAGGCGTGTGTTCGATGATTAGCGGCCGTTTGCGAAACAGTAGGATGCAATACATTGGTGATTGGCTTTGCAAGCGGTCGGCGCTTGAGCGGATAGGTGGATATGTGAAGATGCCGATGGCATGGGGCAGTGACGATCTTACGGCCTATACGCTTGCGGTGGATGGTGGTGTTGCCAATACGCAGGTTCCCGTTTTCCAGTATAGAGTCAATAGCTTGACGATATCGAATAGTGGTCATCATAGGGAAAAGGCGAAAATCCAGTTTGATGTGTTGTCTCGAGTTGAGGACCTGTTAAGGCGAGGACCTGTGGCATCGGATGGCATGGAAGAAATCTTCAGAAAGGCGACACTCAACAAAATGCCGGAATTGAAACGATTGACGGTGGGCGGTTACATGCGCGCGGATATGCAGACTAATGGGCGAATGAAAGGGATGCTATGGTGGCTTTCTAAAATCAGCCTATTTAATCTTCCCAAGAAAGAAGTGGCGAAGGCCTTTATAAAATCTATTTGATATTTCTATGAAAATCCTATATTACAGCACTCCGTTCTTTGCCGACTGCGACTTCCCGCTGGTGAAGGCGTTGCAGGAATCTGGACATGACGTGACCTGTCTCATCAGTCTCGCTCCTTATAGCCTGAAGAGCACGCTCTTCGACATCAAGGAGCAGATTCCGGAGAATGATATCATACCTGCCACTCGATACCCGGAACTCAAGGCGTACGAGAAGTACATGGATATGAGCCAAGTCTATATCGCCAACAGGACGGTGAGGCAAGACTCTTCCTTGCAGTCGTTGATGATGACAGGCAAGGTGGTTAGGTTCATCAAGAAAGGAAAGTTCGACATCGTGCATACCGACTGTATGTTGGGGATGTGGGACTTGATGCTCTATCGGTTCTTCGGCAAGAAGATGGTGCTGACGGTGCATGACCCTTTCCCGCATACTGGAGAGGTTACGCCTCGCAAAATGTTCAACTATAAGATGGCGATGAGGATGGTTCGCCACTTTGTGCTGCTCAACAACAAGCAGAAGGAACTGTTCTGCGAGACGTATCATGTCCGGCCAGAGCAGATTCTTATCAATCGACTGGGTGTATACGACAACATCAGTACGTTTGTCAGTCCCGAGGGAATGAAGAAGTCACGCAACGTCCTTTTCTTCGGTCGCATCTCTCCCTACAAAGGCATTGAGTATCTTTGCAAGGCGATGGTGAAAGTGAGGGAGCTGGTGCCTGACGCTACCTTGACAATCGCTGGTGGAGGCAAAATGTACTTCGATATTGAGCCCTACGAAAAGGAAGATTGGGTGAAGGTTATCAATCGTTACGTTGGCATGGAGGAACTTGCAGGATTATTGCAGGACTGTGCATTGTCTGTTTGTCCTTATACCGATGCCACGCAGAGTGGTGTCATCATGACGAGCTATAGCCTCTGCAAGCCGGTTGTGGCCTCGAATGTGGGTGGCTTGGGAGAAATGGTGGAAGACGGAAAGACCGGCCTGCTGGTGCCGCCTAAGGACGTGGATGCCCTTGCCGAGGCCATCATTGCGCTACTGAAAGATGACGCTAAACGGGAAAAGATGACTGAGAATATCCGAAATGATTACTTCGTGGGCGAGAAGTCATGGAAGGTTATTGCGGAGAAGTATATTGGGTTTTATCAGATGGTCTGTGATGTTGAATTGGACTAAAATACTTTCGATATGAAAAACAAGTTGATTTTTTTATTCTTTGGTTGGCTGACCATACCGCATGCGATGTGCTATCTTCTTGCAAAGAGCAGGGCAACGATAGATAAAGATGTCGTTCGTTGGGTGCAGTGCTCCAAACGTGTCAGCCCATTTAGGGGGGGCAATCTTTAATTCTTAATTTGATGTGGCTCCTTCTCTTTGTGAAGGAATATCGTAATGTGTTCTACCTTCGAATGGGATGGAAAGCACGTCTATTGGGTTATTTGCCTCGTTTGTCTTCGCTCTGCATTTGGACGCGGTCTGAGAATTTTGGAGCAGGAACCTATATCCAACATGGAATAGCGACAATTATCTCGGCGAAAAAGGTGGGTGAGAATTGCTGGATTAACCAGCAGGTGACCATCGGTTATAACGATAGCAATAAGTATGGTTTTGGGCAACCAGTTATAGGAAACAATGTCCGAGTGTCTGCAGGTGCGAAGGTCTGTGGGGATATCATCGTTGGAGACGGATCCACGATAGGCCTTAATGCGGTTGTGGTCAAGGATGTGCCTGCCCATAGCACCGTCATACCCTCGCCCATGATGCTGATTCAAGAGAATGGTAAGCGGGTGTACCATAAATTATAAGGTACATGCAAACTGAATGTTTGAAAAACTATTGTTAGGGAGTAAAATGAATAACATAAATAAAAAGGATTTCTTTCACCAAATGGCCAAGGAACAGCAGTTCTATGACCATTCTCTACGAGCCAGAATATTAGGTTACGACAGCTATATGCTGAGTCGTTACCTTTACCATCTGCGTATGGCAGAGTGGCATGAGATTGCCCCCCCCGGTTGCATCATAAGCTGTTGACGGGTTGGCATAAGTATCGGATGCGAAAGTATGGCCGGATGGTCGGGTGTCAGTTTGGCCTCCATGTGATAGACTTTGGGGTCAAGATTTATCACTGGGGCTGGATGATAGTGAACGGTAAGGCCAAGATAGGCAAGAATCTCACCATTTATCCGGGCGTGACGGTAGGGGCGGCCAGGACAGGCGTTCCGTCGATTGGCGACAATGTGTTCTTGGGTCTTGGTAGCAAGGTGTTTGGGGGCATAACGATTGGAAATAATGTGGTGGTGGCTCCCAATGCTGTTGTCGTCAAGGATGTGCCTGACAACTGTGTCGTGGCAGGCGTACCTGCAAGGATTATCAAGAAGAGAAGATCATGAGTGATATGCGTTTGGCTAAGCGTTTGGTGGTAAGTTTTTTGGAGGAAGCTTGTCGCTTTCTTCAGATGGATGCGGACACGATATCCGTGAGCTATAGCCAAAAGGCAACGCACATGGGTGTGTTTGTTTGGGGTATAGCTGACGAGATAGTTGTAGAAGAGAGGTTCTTGAATTTTTGCGTGTCTAACAACACTTTCACTCCTCTAAGGATGAAAACGTATGTCGTGGCCCGATTGATCCAGCAACGTCGATTGCATGGAGTGGCTTATTCGTTGCAGTCAGAACAGGCAATGGATGACGCCCTGGGGTTTGCCAATGCCTTGATGTTCATGAAGGGCATTCAGTGTCCGTGCCCGCCAATCTTTTCTTCTGAATCTTACTTTGCACGGTCGTTGGCCATTCTGAGAGATGAGTTCGGGCTGAGGGGCAGTGTGTTCGAAATGCAAAAAGATGCTTACCAAATCCATCTGGACAAAGAGACAGGAAATCGCCTGTTTGCCAAGTACATGTTGCGTAACGACCAGGGCTGTCCGCGAACCATAAAGCCCGGCGAGAAGGGTAGCAAAGAAAATCCATTCGACAATGTCAACCAGGCGATGGAGTGGCTGCGTGAGGCGGAAGCGGAGGCTTATGCAAATGACGGACTGATGCAGGACATCGCGAACGAGCAGTATTTCTATGATTTGGAGCGAGGTTACTTCCGTGTTGACTGGGCGGCATCTTACGTCGCGCATAGAAACAATGGACTTCCAGAACAGGCCTTTGTGGCCTCGCAAATGGCGCCTGTCGGTTTGTCAATGCCTTTCTTCGCATTGAAGCCAAACCTGTATGGGCACAAGTTTCTTTATCGTGGACAGAGTGATCACTATGAGGGGAAACCTTGCGTACCAAATATGTTTCGAGATGCGGAACATAACAAAAAAGAATACTACCTTGACTTCCTGATCTTCTCGCAAGAGATGGAACTGCTGATTCGGTCGTTGCCTCTGGTTCAACTGCTGGAGAATGGCATAGAGCTGTTGCACGACACGTTCAAGATAAGGATGCATTATCCGGGTCTTGCTCAGCATTATTACAACAAGTCGCATTTCCTCGACTTGACATCCGATTTAAATGTGGCGGCATTCTTCGCCTCCTCGTCCTATAAGGATGAATCGTACCATCCTTTAGGTAATTGTGAGAAAACGGGCGTGATCTATTATTACAACTTGGAATTTCCGCGGGCCTTTCAGCAGCATCGCGGCTATGCCTTGAAAAACATCGGCAAGCAGCTGTTTCTCCGAAGCGGGGCACAGCGAGGCTTCCTGCTCGAGATGGAAAAGGGCGTGGACTTCAAGACCTTGCCTGAAGTGAATGCCGTGTATTTCAAGCATGACGATGCTGTGGAAAGGGATATCTTCAGGAGGTGTAATGAGGGAAAAGACTATTTTGGCGAAGACCTGTTGCAACATGCATGGAACGACAGGTTTAGGGATAGGTTTGAGCGTCGCATTGTCTCACGCAGGGCCGTGGAGCTGAATGTCTCTCGTAACGCAGGCGAGACGGTGGAGAGCATCACGAGGAAGCTGAATGGCATGGGAATCAGCGTGGACGACTATGTCCCATCCTTTTCCCACCCAGAGCTGTCGTCCTTCTATGCCAACATCGATAAGTGGTGGCATGACTTCTGTGATGACATCTACTTCGTCTCCTCCGATGGCGAGTGGTATCGTGAAGAAATGAAGGCTATATGCCGCAGGCCAGAGTACCAGTGGGCATTCCGCTGCAAGTCAAAGAGGGCGTGAAACGCTTCTAAACAATTTTGTCAAGAAAAACACTAATAGGTAATTGTCATGAAAAATATGGGCTACGCACGCGCAATGAGGTTGATCAAGGCAGATTATCGCAGATATTCGTCATTGTGCGAATCGGGGGGGGCAGGAAAAGTTAAGTCTTTTTTGAAGATATTGTTATTTGAACGTGGATTCCGGTTTACGTTTTGGTGGAGGCTCGCTAGCGTAAAAAACTTTTTCAAACCTTTCTTCTGGTTGTTTTATAAGCATTATTTTAATAAATATGGTATTCAAATTAATGCTTCAACTCAGATTGGAGGTGGACTTTACATTGGTCATGGATTGGGTGTCGTAATAAACCCGACAGCAGTCATTGGTAAAAATTTCACTATTTCTCAATTTTGTACAATTGGTAGTAATAAGGGACATGCTGCTACGATAGGTGACAACGTTTATATTGCCCCTCATTGCTGTATAGTGGAAGATGTAAAAATAGGAGATAATTCGACGATAGGAGCTGGTTCGGTGGTTACTCATGATGTGCCACGAAATACTGTGGTGGCAGGTGTGCCAGCAAAAATCATAAAATATTTAGATACATAAATAAGATGAAAGTACTTCAAATTACATGGAGCCTGTCCTCGGGAGGCGCAGAGCGATTTGTCGTGGATCTGTGTAACAGGCTTGTGCAAAATCCGCAGTTGGAAATTGTTCTCGTGACCCTTGCTGATGACAATATCCCAGGCAATAAGCATTATCTCAATGCGGTCTCCGATAAGGTCAGACACTTAAACTTGGGTCTCCATAGTGGTAATTCGATTGTCTCACATTTGAAGTTTCTCAAATTGATACGTAGCGAAAAACCAGATCTTATCCATGCCCATTGCGGCGTGCAATGGCTGTATCTTCCTGCATTGATATTAAAAAATACAAAAGTCGTCTACACCCTTCACAACACGGCTGACTTCTGCTTGTTTCGCAAATGGCTTAAGCCCGTCGACCGATGGTTTTATAGTCACCGAATTCGTCCAGTAACCATTTCGAATGCTTGTGAGAAAAGTTTTGTGCGGCTGTATGGCATGCATTCGGCAGAGCGCATCACAAATGGCCGTGAGCCCATGGTCCCTTCATGTCTGCGGCCATCAGATGTGACTTTCTTGGATGGCAATAAAGCCCCGGTGTTTATTCATGTGGCCCGCAGCCATCCAGCTAAAAACCATGGACGATTGTTCCGTACGTTTGAGCAACTTCAACAGGAAGGCGTTAAGTTTCAACTGATGGTGATCGGAAGCGGTTATGAACAGGAGTGGATGCCCCGTTTTGAAAACAATCCGTTGATTCATATCCTGGGAGAACGCAATAATGTGGCGGACTATTTGGCGTTGGCTGATTTTTTTGTGTTGACTTCAGATTGTGAGGGACTTCCTCTCTCGCTGTTGGAGGCTATGTCGTTGGGTGTCATTCCTATTTGCACGCCAGCTGGTGGGGTGGTCGACGTGATTCGTGATGGTGAGAATGGTTTTGTGACTAAGGGCTTTTCGGATGAAGAGTTCTTGAAAAAGACCAAGGAAGCCCTTGCGAAAGCCAATACCATGGATAGGGGCAAGATTGTGGAAGATTACAAAAGCCATTATTCCATGGAAGTTTGTGCTGATAAGTATTATCGTTTATATATGAAATAGCCATGAGGCATAATAGCGTGAAGCGTGTATTCCACAGATGCCTGGAGGAAGTGAAGGCATCGTGTGATGTGGCGAAGGTGATTTCCGTGAAGGCGGCTGTCATTACCTTCTGGGCGAAGATTGACATTCAAATCATGAATCGCAATGGATTCAAGGAACCTGTGAGTGTGAAGAATCGACTGATGAGGAAGCATCAAATCATGATAGACTTCTTGGAGGATAAGTTCAAGGATTATTGGGAACATTATCAAGTGGCGGAGACAATGCCAGGTTGTGATGAGAAACTTCGCAATAAGATTTGGATTTGCTGGTGGCAAGGAATCGAGAATGCTCCGGAGATAGTCAAGGCTTGCGTGGCATCTATCAAGCGCAATGCTGGGGAATATGAGGTGATTGTCATTACGGATGATAACTGCAAGGAGTATGTTCAGTTCCCTGATTGGTTGGAGGAAAAAAGGAAAAAAGGAATCATCTCACGAACCATCTATTCTGATTTGCTTCGTTTAAATCTTCTTTCTCAATATGGAGGTATTTGGATTGATTCTACTTTCTTTTGTCTAAATCCTTGTTTTGAGGAATACATGAAATTGCCTTTATGGTCTATCAAGCGTCCAGATTATTTGCATTGCTCTATTGCAAGTGGCTATTTTGCAAACTACTCATTGGGGTGTGACTATGAGCATCGTTATGTTTATGTGGTGGTTAGGGATTTCCTGTATAACTATTGGAAGCATTATGATAGATTGGTGGATTACTTACTGACTGATTATGCGATAGTCTTAGCGCAGAAGCATGTGAAAAAGGTTGCTGATGCCTTTGCCCAGATACAACCCAACAACAAGTATTGTGATGAGCTGTATAAGGTTCTCGGTCAGCCTTATGATGAGAACCTGTGGCAGCAGATTTGCAAGGACACCGTGCTTTACAAGTTGACTTGGAAACAAAGTTTCGCCAAGGAGATAGATGGCAAGCCTACGTTCTATGGGATGTTGATAGATGGAAACTTGAAGAAATAGCTTAATGCGATACAAATTCAAGACATTCAATGTTGGTGTTGGTGATTGTATCACCTTATTGTTGAAAAACAACGATAAGGAGGTGCATATCTTGGTGGATTGTGGCAATTACACAAAAGAGGTGGATGATTATATCACCCATGTGTTCCGCAATCATATCGACTATCTGATAGTCACCCATATCGACAATGACCATATTAATGGACTGATACAGATGTTGTCTTCTAAACCAAACCTTACTATCACCCATATCCTCTACAATTGTTATCAACGGACATCCGATGATTTGCAAGAATGGGATGAGAAGATGATAGAAAATGTAACTTGTGTGTATGGTCATTTGCCAGTGGTCGTTGATATGTTGGAAGGAAAAATCAATGCCAATGCCTCGAAGACTCTTGCGGAACTGATTTTAGGTAATGAGAATTGGAAGAAAGCTTGGCGTAGAGACTATATTACAGCTGATAGTTCTAATATTGATTTGGAAGATGCAATGGGACGCATTGTCTTTTTGTCGCCAACCAAGGAAGCGTTGAATGTTCTGGATAAGGAATATAGATCGTTGTTTTGGAAAAAGCTATACAAGCTGAAAAAGCTTGACTATAATAAGGAGGAGACTATATATGAGGCTCTGATGCGTATCATGGAGGCAGAACATTCTGAATCATCAGAAAAGGCAGTTTCGCAAAAGGTGCTTGATGAAAATGCCCTTGTTTATTATGCCGATGAAGAATTGGGGGCGTTGTCTCCTGCCAATGAAGCTTCCATAGCCTTTGTTTGGGAGCATAAAGGGCATAGAATCTTATTTATGGGTGATGCCGATCCTCAGCAAGTAGCTGGAAAATTGGGAGTACTTTATAAAGACCAACCTAAGCCTATTCTATTTGATGCCATTAAAGTATCACATCACGGCAGTGCACATAGCACCTCGAAAGAATTGGTAAAAGTTGCAGATAGCGAACACTATTTTGTGACAGGAGGCGCAAATGCCAGACCAAGCTATCAGGCTTTGGCTCGCATTGCCATGGACCACTTGAAAGGATTGAGATTTGGATTGGACTGTATCATAAAGAATTGAAGTTTTGGAGTCCGAAACGGGGCTTGGTATGCGAACTGCTTAAAAGTCCGTTTAAAAGTTCTATGGAAAAACATGTTTTTCCTATCATTTGTTTGGTGGATTCATTTAAAATGAGCACCTTTGCAGACACAAAGCATATCCTTAGCTATGAACATTCGGGTGATTATAGACAAGTTGGGTCCCATTGCTGATTCCGAGGTAGACTTCAGTCCGTTTATGGTTTACACGGGCGAGTCAGGACTGGGCAAGAGTTATACTGCGTTGTTGTGGTACAACCTGGCTATGGCCATGACTCCGCCAAGGCTCAAGGATTTTGTAAGCAAGAGGATGAATGGGGCCGCGAAGGAGGAGCTTAGTTTCAAGTTTAAGGATTTCAGAATGTGGCTCAATCAAGGGGTTGCTGCTTCTTTGGGCAATCTGCTTGGCAACAACCGTTTCCAATGCCACGTGAACTATGTCTTTGACCATGATGACAACGAAACGATAGCCATCAAGCGATTGTATGACGAAGAACCTTCCAATTTCATTCGCTTTAGTGTCAATGGCAAGATGTCGGTATTCCCAGCCGATTATGACGACCATGTCTTCTTGATGTGCTATTGCCTGTATGGGTACATCATTGACCTGTGCTTGGGCAAGGCTCATCTGCGTCCGCTGATATTGCCGCCTGCCCGTGCCGCTTTCATGGGGGCGAACATGACTTCTTCGATCGGCATGGATCAGGAGTTCTTGGAGCAACTGAATTATCTGAAGACGCCATCGATGATAGCCAGCCCCGACAACCAGTTTTATGCCAATTGCATAGCGAAGCTGACGGACGGGAAGATTGTCTTGGAGAACGGTGATGTGTCCTTGCAATTTGAGTCGGGCGAAACGATTCCTGTCTCCGCGGCAGCCTCCTCGGTCAAGGAGTTGATGCCCTTCTTGTTGATGTTGCAGAACGGCAAGCATCGGCAATTCAACAGCTTGCTCTTTGAGGAGCCCGAGGCGCATGTGCATCCGAAGAAGCAGTTCTTGGTGATGGACATGTTGGCAAGATGTTGCAATCGGGGTATGTTGATTCAGATGACCACTCACAGTGACTATCTTTTGGGGCGAATGAACCAGTTGCTTACGCTGGGCAGGATCCGCAAGGCATCGCAAGAGGAGTTTGAGGCGTTTTGCACCAGCCACAAGTGGAATAAGAACCTGTATTTGGAAGATGAGCATATAGGTGCATATTATTTCAAGCGTCAGGGTGGCAAGGTCGTCATCGAGAAGCAAGACTTGTCTGACGGGCTTCCTTTTAGCTCTTTTGAGGAGTCGGTCAGGAGCCAGATGGAATTGTCTGCTGACTTGACAGACTTGGCTGAGCGTCTTGGATTGAACACCAATTTGTAAATGTAAAAGGCATGAAGGAGCCTACGATAGAGGAGTTCAACCAATTGTATCCTCACTATGCAGCGTCACCCTTTGTGAGCGGATGCGCGGTAGAGGAACCTGCGCAGAATGCGTTTAATCGATTGGTCGTTACGGACTGCTCCGGATATGCTTTTCCTCGATCTTTGGCGGCGGACTCCCTGTCTTTTTATAGCAAGGCGGCAAGTCCTGACCCGATGCGGTTTAATAGTGATGGCATGTTTTTGACAGAGATAGATGGAAGAAGGTGCCTGTTTGTCTGTGAACTGAAAAGTTCATTTGATCCTGCTCAGATAGCTCACGCTAAAGAACAAATTGTGGGCACATTGCTTCGCTTGAAAGCCCAAATGAGTATCTTGCAAGTGAAGCCTGACTGGGAATATCACGGGGTGATTGTTTCTTATGAGCCGACAGAAGGACAGTTTATGAACGTGAGCAAATTGACCAGTAGGGATGCAAAATTCTCAAGCTATCTGTATACGAGAAAATGCAAGCAGATCAAGGCTTCTGTGGCCTGTAACTTTTACAAGCCACTGGATTTGCCGGATATCTGTGTGCATTATGTGGCTGTGCCAGATCGAAAGAAAGAGCATCGGGTGAGCCTCCGTGACCTGATGGGCGGTTGTTAGCAGTGTCTGTCATGCTTTTATAGTATATCCTTTGCTACAGGAAAATTGCAACGGATTGCAAAAAATCATTGAGTGGGATAGAAAATTGAAATCCATTGCAATTTCCCGGTAGATTGGCGTATAGGTAAGCGGTTGGGCAGAGAGCAGTCTGTTTTTATAAGGTGGGTTCTATCAATTAGCTTTGTCAGATTTCGAGGCACTTTTTGAGGTCATTTCGTTAGCGCGCGAGGGAGCATAGCGGGCTTTGTGACCGAGCAAGCAGGCGGAATGGGCCAAAAAGAGACCCAAAGATGACAAAACGTAACCCACAATCTTATTTATGTTTCTATGGTGGTAATTTATAGAACCCACCATAAATCTTATTGGGCAATTGTGGAGGGGCTTAAAGAGTTAAGGGCCCAAGAGTTTTCTTTTTCTTCGCAGTATCAAGAATTATTGTTGTTGCCTAAAGGCGACCTTGACAATACTCTTGTCACTCTACACATCTGATGGTGATTCAAAAGAATAATTGATGCAAACCGCTCATGCAAACGGAGAAATCAATCTGAGCCGATCTGTATACTTGGAGAACCTTTTGTCATCCCAAACATCGGGTGACTCATGTCTGAGGTCTCACTGTGAAACTGGAAGCGCTAATACTATTTTATAGAGAAAATGAAAATACTATTAATCGACGTATACAATTATAATAAAGGTGGCGCGGAGACAGTTTGCTTCAATACGGGCAAACTATTGGAGGAACATGGCCACCAAGTGGTTTACTTTACCTTGAAATGGGAGGAGAACAATCCTTCGCCCTATAGCAAGTATTTCCCTGAGTCGAAGGAGACCCGAAAGGGACCTCTTCGACAGGTAAAGAACATGATGAACTACTTCTACCACTTCGAGGCGGCAAAGAAACTGGAACAGTTGATAAGGGATGAAAAGCCTGACATCGCGCACATTCATCTGATGTGGGGACAGATCACGCCTTCCATCTTCCCTGTGTTGAGGAGGTATCATATCCCGATTCTCTTTACGGTGCATGATTATCGCATCGTTTGCCCTGCCTATACTTTCCGAGATGGCAGTGGGCGAATCTGCGAGGATTGTGAGGGAAAACATTTCTACAAGTGCTTCGCGCATACCTGCTGCAAGGGAAGCAAGGTGATGAGTGCGGTGATGGCGGCAGAACAGTATTTCCGCAATACTTTCTTCAACCCAGCCAAGTACATTGATGGCTTCCTCTATGTGAGCAATTTCGCTCGTGACATTCAGGAGAAATACATGCCTGCGGTGAAGAAGACTCCGAATATCACACTCTGTAACTTCTCTACTTCGATAGCAGAGACGGCGAAGACGATGCCAAAGGAAAAGTATTTCCTGTTTTTCGGTCGCTTGTCGTATGAAAAAGGAGTGCGGACGCTGTTGGAGGCTTTCAAGGATTTGCCTGACTGCCAACTGAAGGTAGTGGGTACAGGTCCAAAGGAAGAAGGACTGAAGGAGTTTGTGCATACTTTCGGCATGAAGAACGTGGAGTTCCTTGGCTATAAGCGTGGCAAGGAACTGCAAAACTTGGTGGCTGGGGCTTATTTCGTGATTGTTCCTTCGGAATGGTATGAGAACAATCCGATGACCATCATCGAGGCTTATTCGGTGGGTACGCCTGTGATTGGTGCCAAGATAGGCGGTATCCCGGAGATTGTGGTGGAAGGAGAGACTGGCTATCAGTTTGTGAGTGGCGATAGTCGGGACTTGAAAGACAAGGTGTTGGTTGCAGACGGATTGTCTGCTGATGATTATTCTCGATTAAGTGCTGGCACCTTGAAATTTGCTCATGAGAATTTGAGCTTGGAAAGCTATTATCCGAAGTTGATAGCTTTTTATCATCAGTTTTTACAGAAATAATCTTGTTTATGAAAATAGTTGTAACAGGCACCCGTGGTATTCCGAATGTCATGGGTGGCGTGGAGACGCACTGCGAGGAACTGTTTCCTCGCATTGCGTCTCGTGGCTTTGATGTGACGGTCATCCGACGGTCTAACTATGTGCAGGATGACCTGCAGGAATGGAAGGGGGTGAAGCTCGTGACCTTGGAGTCGCCCAAGAAGAAGTCGTTTGAGGCGATCATCCATACCTTCCGTGCCATCAACGAGGCGAAGCGGCTGGGGGCGGATGTGCTGCACATCCATGCCATCGGACCTGCCTTGTTGGTGCCTTACGCCAAGTTGCTCGGCATGAAGGTGGTGTTCACCCATCATGGGCCTGACTACGACCGTGACAAGTGGGGACTGGCTGCCAAGACCATCTTGAAGATGGGTGAGCGGATGGGATGTATGTTTGCGGATGATGTCATCGTCATCTCGAATGTCATCAAGAACCTCATCGCCAAGAAGTATGGCAGGACGAAGCATGTGCACCTGATATATAATGGTGTGTCGGAACCCGAGATTTGCGATTATCCGGAATATTTCGAGCAGCTTGGGATAGAGAAAGGGCAGTATGTCTTAGGCATGTGCCGATTTGTGCCGGAGAAGAACCTGCATCATCTGGTGGAGGCGTTCGTGAAGTGGAAGAAATCTCAAACAGGCAGCACGGATGGCACCGATTTGTCTTCCTCTAAAAAGGATGTCAAGCTGGTGTTGGCTGGTGATACGGATTTCGAGGACAGCTATTCCTTGGGATTGAAGGAGATGGCGAGGAAGAACGGGGTGGTGCTTACGGGCTTTATCAAGGGCCGGAAGCTTCATTCTCTGTTGACCAACTGCCGTTGCTACTGTCTGCCGTCGAGCCATGAGGGCTTGCCAATAGCCTTGTTGGAGGCGATGAGCTATGGCGTGAAGGTGGTGGTGAGCGATATTCCTGCCAATCTTGAGGTAGGCTTGCCCAAGGAGGATTACTTCCACTGTGGCGATGTGGAGGAACTTGCCGAAAAGCTCGGAAAGATGATCGGGCAGCCTTTGCAGCATGTCGACTATGACATGAGCAAGTATGACTGGGATGGGATTGCCGATGAGGTGGCAAACATATATAGAAAATACGAAAAATAAAGCACATCCTTTTGTTTGATGACTGACATTTACAGCAAGTTTTTTCAACTGTTACGTTTGGCTATCGGCTCTTCTGATGTTCTTCCCAAAATGGGAAAAGAGGAATGGAAGGCAATCTATGAGATGGCCCGGAAACAATCTCTGTTGGGCTTGGTCTTTGATGGCGTGCAGAAAACGAGCGACGAAGCCAAAGCCAAGGGTGAGCCGACGGAGATGGATGTGGACTTGCTGATGACGTGGATGGGCAAGTGCAAGCAGATAGAGAAACGCAACCGCCAGATGAACGTGGCGGTGGGCAAGGCCTCCGCTTGGTTTCAGAAGAAAGGCTTTCGCTCTTGCCTCTTGAAAGGGCAGGGCAATGCGCTGATGTATCCTTGTCCCGGTCACCGCACGGCTGGCGACATCGACATGTGGGTGTCAGGAAGTCCTGGGGAGGTGATACGGTTTGTCCATACTGTTTCCCCGAAACAAAAAGCAAGTTATCATCATATAGACTTCCCTGCCATCAGCGGCATACCCGTGGAGGTGCATTACCGCCCTTGCTACTTGCAAAATCCGCTGCACAACTATCGGCTGCAGAGATACTTCAGGCAGCGTGCCGAAGAACAGTTCGCGCATAAGGTAAGTGTGGAAGATGAGGAAGTCGCTATACCGACAGCAAGATTCAATGTCGTCTATCAACTGGTTCACATCTACAATCATCTGTTTCAAGAAGGCATCGGACTGAGGCAGATTGTGGATTACTACTTTGTGATGGAACGTCTCCCGCGGACAGCACAGGTTGACACGGATTTTGACGCCTTACGGCATGAGTTGAAGGAGCTTGGGCTGTGGAAGTTTGCGGGGGCGGTGATGTACGTGCTGCATGAGGTGCTGGGATTGCCGGAAGAGAAGATGGTAGCGCCGATGGATGAGCGTCGAGGGCGGTCGCTGCTTGCAGAAATTCTTAGCGGAGGCAACTTCGGGCAGTATGATGAGCGTTTCCGTTTCGAGCATGGCGCTTGGGGGCATAACGTGCAGCGGTTGTGTCGTGATTTGCGATTGGTGAGATATTATCCAGCTGAGGCGTTGAGCGAACCTTTCTTCAGAACATGGCACTTCTTCTGGCGGATGAAGAACAGGAAATAACAGACTTGAGTTTCGGATTTAGCGTCACTCTATCGCTTGCAGCCCAGCCCTGGATTTATCGGGCTACGGTAAGGCGGAAGAAGCTCGTGTCTCTTTCAACATTGTCCGCTTTATTCCATGGTGTGCGCATTGAATGTAAACCGAATTTAACCGCTCACGCAGTAGGATTGTAAACCGCTTAAAACGCCCTCACCAACGGGCGGGCCGGAACTTGCCGGCACGGCAAACTTGAGTTTTCCCGTGTCTTCCCCCATATCGGATGCCCCTTTGTCATGGGCTACTTCGGGGTACGGAAGCGTCCGGAAGCTATGGTAGGATGTAGGTGTGGACTGATGGAGCAGTCAAGTGGACAGGCTGCCGTCATCAGCATTGCAGGAAGGGACACAAACTCTCATCCTGAGATAAGGTGGGTTCTGTCAATTGCCACCATAAAAGTAAAAGCGACAAGGCTTTTTGCTTTTTGAGGAGACTATGAGAAAGATAAAGCTCTATGACTACCAGCAGGAGATGCTGGAGAACATCATCAAGAAGCTGACGGCGAGATCGGCCTCGCCATTCCTGTTGAGAAAAGGACAAGAAGAAGGCTACTCGGTGTTGGTGCAGATGCCTACGGGCACGGGCAAGACCTACGTGATGGCTTCGGTGGTGAAATGGTTTCTTGACAGTCATGAGAAGGGTGAGGTGTGGATAGTCGCCCATCGCCGTGAGTTGGTGGAGCAGATGCAGCAGACGCTCGACAGGTTCTGTCTGGAGTATGGCGAGAAAGAGATGGCGATGACAGCCAAAGTCAGGATCCGTGTGCTGTCCATCCAATGGCTCGGTAGGCATATCGTAGAACTGGAACGGGCGGAATGTACGCCGGGGCTGATCGTGGTGGACGAGGCCCACCATGCCTTGGCGCGTTCTTACCAGGACTTGTTTGTGCGCAACAAAATGGCTCTGAAATTAGGCATGACGGCTACGCCTTGTCGCATGAAAAAGGAATCGTTCGGCAAGTTGTTCGGAAACCTGCTGACTTCGCCCCCAACCCGGGATTTTATCAAGCGTGGCTATCTTGCTCCCTACGACTATGTGGTCATCGGACAGTTCTCGCAAGACCAGTTGACTATCAATAGCTTGAAAGGGCGTGGCAGCGACGGTGACTATTCCGTCAAGGAGATGGACGAGAAGCTGAACGTGCCCCAATCCATCAGGCGACTGTATGAAAGTGTCGTGAAATATGCCAATGGCAAGAAAGGCATCGTGTATGCCATCGACATCGACCATGCGCAGGTGATCGCCTCTTACTACGAGGCGATGGGCATCAAGGCGGTGGCATTGGACAGCAAGACACCCTCCAATACCCGACAGCGGATGGTGGAGGCATTCAGAAATGGAGAGCTGGACTGCCTGGTGAACGTAAATCTCTTTGACGAGGGGTTCGACTGCCCTGACGTGGAGTACATCCAGATGGCTCGCCCTACGCTGTCGCTTGCCAAATACTTGCAGATGGTGGGACGAGGACTGCGCATCAATCGCCAGCAGAAGAATAAGGTGTGCATGATTCTGGACAATGTGGGCAACTACCGTAAGTTTGGCTTGCCCGACAAAGAGCGCAACTGGGAATCGATGTATGCTGGCTTGAGGGCAGGAAAGGGCATTATTCCTACAAACGCCAAAAAGAGAAATGGGGTGATCATACCCAACAACGACATGGTGTTTGTGGCACAATATGACAAACATAGGCAGGAGCAGACCCGCAGGCAGCGCTACAAATATCTGCAGAACGTAAGACCGTTTCAGGCTTCGGGCAGATGGGGACTTCGGGTGGGCGATGACATCATCTTGCAACCTGTGTATTGGAAGATCCATGACTTCGTGGGTGGTTTCGCAGTCTTTGAGATTGCGCCTAACAGAATGGGCATCTTGATCAGAAACGGAAAGGTGTATTGCCCAGCCGACTATCTGAAGATACAGATACTGCCGAAGAACCGAGCTTTGCTCACGGAGAGTGTCATCAAGACAGTGGAGGTACAGCTTGACACAAGCTGGGGGTATTGAAAGAAGTCCGAGAGTAAATCATCAGAAGCCTGCTTTTCGCCAATGGAGATTTCCTGTCGGTCGATAGATACCGTTCGCCTGATACGCAGCGCATCCTCGACTACGGCCCGCTGGACCGCGGCTTCATTCTCCGCTTCGTGAATGAGGGCACAAGTATGCGTACCACCGCTTATGGGAACAGGGGGAGCATCCGTGCACGCAACTTCTTCGGATCAGCGGGCGCAATAAAGGTAAGCGAAGCCGCAGCGTGTCTCGCAAGACTCATTGACACTGAACTTGCAAAGATGCTCCCAGGTGCGTAAGAAAGGCTATTTGTCGATTTTTACATGCCAAGGCTCATCGCAGGATGTGTCAAATGCCATGTGACCGAAAATGCCCACCACGAATATCGCCAGTCCAACAATCCATTCCCAAGGCTTCATGTCAAACAGAGAGCACGCACTCAACAGAATGCCGAAAATTGAGAACAACCCACACGTTACTGAAATTTCTTTTTTCGTCTCTTTCTTCATAGAATACGTTCTTTTTAGTTGCAAAAATAAAACGGATTTTCTAAAATGAATGTAATAAAACGAGAAAATGTTACGATATGGCAGATAATATTTTAAGGCTCAGGGTGGAATCATCCGAATACGACAATAAAACTGAAGGCCTCAGCCGAAGGCCTTACTCGTTATATCTCAGGGTGCCGCAAAGTCGGAGGAACGCTGGAAGTGGTGGGGAGGGAAACCCTGAAGTATGCGCAGAACTTGGGGCAGGTGTAACTAAGCCGTCAGCACTTCCGTTCCGTAAAACTTTTTCTCTGAATGAAATCCGGTGGAAGCCATGAACCGCGTGGACCGGTTCAAGAACACCGACAGGTAAATCGCGCCTGTTTTTGCTTCCAAATACGTAGAAATTTTCATGGCTAATCACTTACGCATTACTTACACAATAGCGATTTATAGCATAGAATAGCCGTGTAAGTAAGGCTTTTTTTTACAACAAAAAGGCTTCAAAAACGGCCTTTTTCTTGTGTAACTCGCTGATAACCAAGGGAGCGGAATACGGGAATCGAACCCGCCTCCCAGGCTTGGGAAGCCCGTGCACTACCGATGTGCTAATTCCGCGTAATAAGTTTTGAGGTGGGGCTGATTGCCTTTTGAGCCGATACTCGGACTCGAACCGAGGACCTACGCATTACGAATGCGTTGCTCTACCAACTGAGCCATATCGGCAATTGCAATGCAAAGGTATAACAATTCCTCGAAACTCCCAAATGTTTGAGGAGATATTTTTGAAAAAACATTCTGCGAGGTGCTGATGAGGGTGTGCGGCCCTATTCGCCATGGCGGAATACATGTCAGTTGACAATGCCATATATATATAATGGTGGGTTCTATAAATTACCAGTCGGTTTAGGCTGCGAATGAAGTGCGTGAAAAAGATTTTGAGCTAATTATTAGTGAAAATGAACGCGAATATCCAGGTAAATGTGTACTTTTGCAAGTGAAAGGTTGTTTTGCCTTGCATTTTATCAGAAATATGACTAATAATTTTTAATTGCTTATGAAGAATTCTACACTGATTATCCTTGCTGCTCTTGCAGCCTGTTCGGCCACCGCTGATGCCCAGCAGTTGCGCCACAGTCGCATACACACCGCTGCCCCCTTGGTCTTAGGGGCAGGGGATAGGGTGCTGAAGCATGATGCGCTTGGCACGCCGGCCCTGTCACGTCGTCGTGCCGCAGCCTCCCAGTCGACGACTGCCTATAAGCCTATGACGCAAACCGAGTCTTTGTACATGGACGGCGAGTGGATGGAAGTGGGCACTTACACCCTCAGCTATGACGCCAAGGGTCGCCAGACGCGCGTGGATGTGGAGACAGAGGACGGCCTCACCCGTACCGACTACACGTGGACGGACCAAGACCAGCTCGACACCCAGACGGAGAGCACGTCGGAGGACGGTGGCGCCACGTTTGTTCCCTCGTCCAAGCGCGTGCAGACCTATGACGCCATCCTGCCTGCGCTCACCCTCACCAAGGACAAGTATGACTGGGATACGGACGGCAACCAGTGGGTGCCGAATTACGATTCGTTTCGTCGCACCGTTGTCCGCAATGCCGACAACAATGTGACAAGTCTCACGCTGGCGGTGCCTCTGAACGGCAACTTTGACGACACGCAGCGCATCACCAACACTTTCGATCCGACGACCAAGCAGGCCACATCTTTCTATCTCGAGGAACAGCAGTGGGACGGCTCGTGGGCGCAATCGCAGTACTTGCATTCCCTTGTGTGGAAGAAGACCAACGGGCAATTGGTGGATGGTTTTGACAGTTGGCAGAACTATGGCAACTACCTTCTCTCGGCCACCATCGGCGACTATGACAAGGCCACTGGCACGAGCCAGGACTTCGGCACGGTCAAGATCGTGTATGACGCCCAGAACGGTTACACGGAGACCATCGATTACACGGATGTCCTCAGCAAGGCGGTGACCACCAAGAAGTATACGGACGACAAGGGCAGCTTTGTCTACGATTACAAGTATTATGAGGATGCCAACAATGACGGTGTGCTCGACGACCAGGACCTCAGCGAGGGCACCGTCATCACCACGATGTATGACGCCAACGGCAACATCGTCCTTGACGAGGAGGAAGACTATGGCATCGATGAGGACAGCCAGTCCTATGGGAAGATGGGCGGATCGCGCTATGTGTACACGTACGACCCCGATCACGACAATGCGCAGCTCACGATGCAGTATGAGGAGTATGACCTGGACGCTAAGGACTTCGTCCCGATGAGCCGTATTGCCACTACGGCATTTGTCGACATCGCCGCTGGCATCGGCCATGTGGATATGCGGCAGTCTGACGAGTCGTCGGCCGTCTACACGCTGCAGGGCATGAAGACCAACGCCGCAGGCAAGGGCGTCTATATCGTCAAGAGAGGCGGAAAGTATGTCAAGGTCATGAAGTAGGTCTTGCGAGGCGTATTGCTGCCGCCCTGTACGGGCTGCCTATGACCGACGGCGGCCATCACCCCTTTGCTGAGTGATGGCCGCCGTTTTTTTTGGGGGGGCTCTTCCGGAATTTGGAGTGATGGGTCCTTTGTGTCGGGGTGGAATGTAAACCGATATAAACCCCAGGGGTGCGGGAAGCCCTGACGGGCTCATGCTGCTGTTTGCGGCATGGGCCTTCATAATCAGTATGTTACACGACTATACTTTTGCCCCTTCAGGGCGTGTATTCATAATCAGTATGTTACACGACTATACTTTTGCCCCTTCAGGGCGCAGGCTCACGCTCGTTTATTTTCCCAGGGTGCCGCTTCGCTTGC
>DJOV01000080.1:36054-70932 GCA_002437285.1 Prevotella sp. UBA6429
TTCGGCCCGTCCACTGAGAACGAACGGCAGACTGATAACGGGCTGAAAGCCCAACAATTCCACAGCCCAGGGCAAGCGAAGCGGCGCCCTGGGTTGGCATGGCGACAGCAGTCACGCCCTGTAAGGGCAAAAGTATTGTATTCATAATCAGTATGTTACACGACTATACTTTTGCCCCTTCAGGGCGCAGGCTCACGCTCGTTTTCTTACCCAGGGTGCCGCTTCGCTTGCCCTGGGCTATGGAGTTTTGGCCTTTCAGGCCGCGCAAGCGACAAAGTCGAGCGCAGGCCGCGCAAGCGAGTAGCTTTCGGCCCGTCCACTGAGAACGCACGGCAGACTGATAACGGGCTGAAAGCCCAACAATTCCACAGCCCAGGGCAAGCGAAGCGGCACCCTGGGTAAGAACGGCAACACAGTCACGCCCTGAAAGGGCAAAAGTAAAATCATATTGGAAATACAGATGCAAATACTGCTAAAAAAGGTGCATGAATACAAGCCCCAAAGCAGCGTTCCCCTCACTCCATATTCCGGAAGAGGCACGCAAAAGCCCCACCTCGCGCAAGGCGCAAGGCAGGGCTGCTTATGAATTAACTGGTCGTTTGTCGGCGATTTCAGAAAAGCTTGGCGGGGTAGACACCCTCGTCGACGAGCTTCTGAATCTTCTCCACGACGCTGGGGCGGTCAGCCGAGTAGGTCACGCCAAACCACTTACTGGTGGTGTCGAGCACCTCGCAGGTGGCCACGCCGCTGTGGATGAGCTTGTCGACCACCCAGGGGATGAGATACTCAGCCTTGGGGTTGGTCTTGGTGGTGGGAGCGTCGAGGAACTCCTTGAAGTACTTGTCGCTGTGCTCGAAGAAGTCGGGCGTGAAGCCCCAGACGTTCATGCTGACGGGAGTGTTGTCGGGTATGCTGACCCACTCGCCCTTCTCGTCCTTGAAGGCCACCTTGCCGTCGTCCTTGCGCTCGATCTCGGTGCGCTCCACGCAGCTGGTGAGGTGACCGTTCTCGTCCTTGGCGCATACGCCACGCGAGACGGTACCGTTGTCGCTCAGCGTGTTGCTCACGCGGAAGCCCACCATGGCGTAGGTGTCCTTGCTGTCCTCGGGCAGGTTGGCCAGGTACTTGCCGATGACCTGGAAGCAGTCGCGATTGTAGAAGTCGTCGCAGTTGATCACGCAGAACGGCTCATGGATGGCGTCCTTGGCCATCATCACGGCGTGGTTGGTGCCCCAGGGCTTGGTGCGACCGTCGGGCACGGAGTAACCCTCCGGCAACTTGTCGAGGCTCTGGAAGACGAGTTCGCAAGGAATCTTGCCCTCGTACTTGGAAAGGATCTTGTCGCGGAAGTCCTGCTCGAAGTCCTTGCGGATCACCCAGACGATCTTGCCGAAGCCAGCCTGGATGGCATCATAGATGCTATAGTCCATGATGGTCTCGCCGTTGGGGCCCAGGCCGTCAAGCTGCTTCAGTCCACCGTAGCGGCTGCCCATGCCGGCTGCCAAAAGTAACAATGTAGGTTTCATGATGATAATATTTTTAAAATGATGATTTCAGTCTGTTAGAAGGGGAGGTCGTTGCTGTCGTCGCTGCTTGCGCCACCGCCGAGCGGGTCGGCCTGCGGAGTGGCTGTCTGCGGAGTGGCGCCCAGATTGCTCTGAGGCTGCGTGGTCTGCGCGCCCGTGTTGACGGCATTGGGGTCGATGTGGTCCACGCGGAAGGCGCGGATGTCGTTGAAGTAACGGTCCTGCCAAGCGCGTGCGTTGATGTCGAGCCACACATGCACGGTGTCGCCCTGATGGATGTTGAACTGCTCAATGCGGTCGGCGCCAAACACGTTGAACAGGCAAGTGCGGGGGTAAGCGTCGCGCGTCTGGATGACATAATCCTGTGACTTCCATGCGTTGCCGCTTGATTTTGATACGCCCTCGCGAGGTGGATACTCCTTGATGATCACACCTTCCACTTCTATTCCTTGTAATGCCATTTTAGTGAAATTATTGTTTTATTCTAATGAGTTGATGTTGCGAAATTACTCAATTTATCACTAAAGAACAAACTTTCACCACACAAAATTCAAAAAAAGCAAAAAAATGCAGACGGCTTCGCCCATTATCCTTTTTTATTTGTATCTTTGCAATAGATAGGTAGCGCTCAGCCATTTGCGGGCAAGTTCGCTTGCGGGCGAGCCCACGTCACATTCGCTGGCACTGTCTTTGCGTATCAACAATTAAGAATCGAAACAAACTGTAATATTCATGAGATTTACGCTTTCCAGTACGGCTCTCAATGCCAAGTTGCAGATCCTGTCTAAGGTTATCAGCAGCAAGAACTCTCTGCCCATCCTCGAGAGTTTCCTTTTTGAGGTCAACAACGGCCAACTCTTCATCACCAGTTCCGACAGTGAGAATGTCATGAAGACTTCGTTGTCGCTCGACCAGTTTGACTCGGATGGCGCCTTTGCCGTGCCCTGCCGCACCATTCTCGACGCAGTGAAGGAGCTGCCCGAGCAGCCCGTCACCTTTGATGTGGACCTGCAGACTTTCGAGGTGCTCGTGGGCTATCAGGGCGGTGAGTACCGCTTTACGGCGCAGAACGCCGAGGAGTATCCCCATACCCCCCAGCAGACAGAAGACCTCAGCGTCGTGACCATTGATGCCGGTGTGCTGGTGGATAACATCAACCGCACGATGTTTGCCACAGACAACAACGAGATACGCCCCGTGATGAACGGCATCTACTTTGACCTCACGCCCGATTGCCTGGCTTTTGTGGCGAGCGACGGCCACAAGCTCGTGCGTTGCCGCTACTATGGCATCAAGAGCGACGCCCCCGCCTCGTTTATCCTGCCGAAGAAGCCGGCCACGCTCCTGAAGAACGGTCTCAGCCGGGACGGTGGCGACGTGGTCATCAAGTTCAACAAGCAAGCGGCCGAGATCCACTTTGCTGACGGCGTGCTGACCTGCCGTCTCATCGAGGGCGTGTTCCCCAATTACAATGCGGCCATACCCACAGCCAATCCCAACGAGGTGACCATCGACCGCAAGGCGCTCATCAGTGCCGTCCGCCGCGTGCTGCCGTTTGCCAGCATGAGCAGCCAGCTGGTGCGCTTCCGCCTCAGCGCGGGCACGCTTGAGCTGTCGTCGGAGGACATCGACTTCTCCACCAGCGCCAAGGAGACGCTCGTGTGCGACTATGCCGGGCAGAACATGCAGATCGGCTTCCGCGGCGACTTCCTCCTCGAGATCCTCAATGCCATGGAGACCGAGAGTGTCAGGATCCAGCTGGGCGACCCCAGCCGCGCCGGTGTCGTGCTGCCGTCCGACCAGCCTGCCAACACGGACGTGCTGATGCTCATCATGCCTCTTTTGCTCAACGATTAACCCCCCGTTATCATGAAGCTTCATCTCACAAAGCCCTTGGTCGTCTTCGATTTGGAGGCGACAGGGCTTGATTTGGTCCATGACAGGATCATCCAGATATCGTATGTCAAGGTGTCGCCAGGCGGAGACGAGAAGCGTGTGAGCCTCTTCGTCAATCCGGGCAAGCCCATCCCCGCCGTGGTGCAAGAGCTCACGGGCATCACCGATGAGCGCGTCAAGGGCGAGAAGACGTTCAAGGAGCTGGCCAAGGAGCTGGCCGCAGAGTTTGCGGGTTGCGACTTCGCCGGGTTCAACTCCAACCGTTTCGACGTGCCCATGCTTGCCGAGGAGTTCTCGCGTGCCGGTGTCGACTTCGACTTCTCCAAGTGCCGCCTCATCGACGCCCAGACCCTCTACCACAAGCGTGAGCCGCGCAATCTGGCTGCCGCTTACCGTTTCTACACGGGCCACAAGATGGAGGACGACTTTGTGGCGCACCGGGCCGACCAGGATGCCGAGGCCACCTACCGCGTGCTCATGGGTCAGCTGGACAAGTATGAGCCCGGAAAGGTGGAGGAGCCAAGCCTCGCCTTGCCCAACGACATGGACGTGCTGGCGGAGGAGTCGAAGATGAACGACAACGTCGACTTCGCCGGCCGCATGGTTTGGCAGGAGATGAGAGACAAGGACGGCAAGGTCATCACCGGCCAGGATGGCCGTCCGCGCAAGCAGGAAGTGTTCAACTTCGGCAAGTACAAGGGGTGGGCAGTCACCGATGTCTTGCATCGCGACCCCCATTACTACGAGTGGATCCTCGCCAGCGATTTCACGCTCAACACCAAGCAGGTGCTCACCCGCATTCGCTTGCGCGAGGCCAGACTCAACATGAACGCCGCCTCCGCCGCGGGCAAATCGTTGTAAGCATCCCAATACACTCATGAACATGCGCCATCTCATCCTGTCTTTGCTCTGTCTCCTGTCGCTGCCCGTCGCCGCCCAGGAGCTCAACGCGAAGATCACCGTCAACCACAACCAGATACAGGGCACCGACGCGTCGGTGTTCGACAACCTGCAACAGACGCTCGAACAGTTTGTCAATGACAGACAGTGGACAAACCTGCAGTTTCAGAAGAATGAGCGCATAGACTGCAATTTCAACATCACGGTCACCAAGTATGACCAGTCGTCGGGCATGTTTACGTGCAAGGCGCTCATACAGGCCAACCGTCCCGTGTACAACGCCTCTTATACCACCACCTTATATAATAATACCGACAACAACTTCAACTTCAAGTTCGCCCAGTTTGACCAGCTTGACTTCAACGAGGAGACCATCGACAACCAGCTGACGGCGCTCTTCGCCTATTATGCCTTTCTCATCATCGGCCTCGATCTCGACAGCTTCTCTCCCATGGGTGGCGAGGATGTGCTGCAGCGCTGCATGAACCTCACCAACAACGCCCAGAACCTGGAGTTCACCGGCTGGAAGTCGTTTGACAACGACCGCAACCGCTTTGCCATCATCAACGACTATCTCGACGGCGGGATGAAGCCTTTCCGCCAGTTGCAGTATGACTATTACCGCAAGGGCCTTGACGAGATGTCAACCAATGCGGAGCGCGGGCGGACGGAGATCACCACCACCCTTGAGAACAACCTCAAGAAGTGTCATGAGGACAAGCCCATGAGCCAGTGGCCGGCCATCTGGACTGACTACAAGCGCGACGAGCTCGCCTCCATCTACAAGGGCAAGGGCACACAGAAGGAAAAGGAGACGGTCTACGACATTCTGTTTGCTATCAACGCTTCGCAAAACAACGCCTGGGAGAAGATCAAGCAGTAGACAGACCGTAAGCACAAAGACACATACCGTAACACAAGCAATAGGATGCTGAAACAATTATTTGTCAAGGACTTTACGCTCATCGATGAGCTCAACATCGAGTTCCGGCCCGGTTTCTCCGTCATCACCGGTGAGACGGGTGCGGGAAAGAGCATCATCTTGGGAGCCTTGCATCTCCTGCTGGGCCAAAGGGCAGACAGCAGGCAAATCAAGAGCGGCGCGAAGAAGTGTGTGGTGGAGGCCCACTTTGACCTCTCCCGCTATCAGATGGAGGACTTCTTCACGCGCAACAACATCGATTATGACGCCACCGACTGCATACTCCGCCGAGAGGTGAACGCCAGCGGGAAGAGCCGTGCCTTCATCAACGACACGCCCGTGAGCCTCAATGTGATGCGCGACCTGGGCGAACAGCTTGTCGACATCCACAGCCAACACCAGAATCTCTTGCTCCAGAAGGAAGATTTCCAGCTCAGTGTGGTGGACATCATCGCCAATGACGGTGCCCTGCTGGACCAGTGCAAGTCGGCTTACGACCGATATGTGGAGGCCAGGCAGGCCCATGCCACCTTCCGGGAGCGCTGCGAGAAAGCGCGCGAGAACGAGGACTTCTTGCGCTATCAGCACACCGAGCTTGACAAGGCAGGGCTGGTGGCGGGCGAGCAGGAGGAACTGGAACAGCGCTCCGCCCTGCTCAGCCATGCCGAGGGCATCAAGAGCGCACTCTATCAGGTCGCGTCTTCGCTTGGCGGCGACGACGCGGGCTGCCTGGTCTCGCTCAGCGAGGCCGCTGCCGCCTTGCGCGGCATCGAGGATGTCTATCCCGACGTCAGGGAGCTGGCGGAGCGCCTTGACACGGCCTACATCGAGGTGAAGGACATCGTGCAGGATGTGGACGGCCGCAAGGACAGCATCGACTACGACCCGGCGGAACTGGAGCAGATCAACGGTCGTCTTGACACGCTCAACTCCCTGTTGCACAAGTATCATGCCTCTACCATCGGCGAACTCATCGCGACGCGCGACCAGCTGGCCCTGCAACTGGAGGGCATCGATGGCGGCGACGAGCGCCTGGCGGCGCTCAAGGAGCAGGCCGACAAGGCGTTCGCACAATATGAGGGCGTGGCCGCCCGCCTGACCGCGGTCCGCCGGAAAGCGGCCGTGCAGGTGCAGGATGAGATGAAGAGCCGCCTGCAGCCCCTGGGCATTCCCCATGTGCGCTTCTCCATCAGTTTTCAGCGGCGCGAACCGTCGGCCACGGGTGTCGACAAGGTGGCGTTCCTCTTCAGCGCCAACACCAGCTCGCCTCTCCAGCCCGTCTCGCAGGTGGCCTCAGGTGGCGAGATTGCCAGGGTGATGCTGTCGCTCAAGGCCATGATCAGCGGTGCCGTGAAGTTGCCCACCATCATCTTCGATGAGATCGACACGGGCGTGAGCGGACGTGTGGCGGAGCAGATGGCGCAGATCATGGTCGAGATGGGCGAGAACCATCGCCAGGTCATCTCCATCACCCACCTGCCGCAGATAGCTGCCATGGGGTCCACCCATTACAGGGTGAGCAAGGAAGAGACGCCACAGGGAACCACCAGCCGCATGACGATGCTCACTGACGGCCAGCGCGTCCGCGAGATAGCGCAGATGCTGAGCGGAAGCAGTGTCAGCGAGGCGGCCATTGAAAACGCCAAGGCTTTGCTCGGCATGCGGACCGCCACTCGTCCGTGACACGTGCCCGTCCTTCAGGCAGCAGGATACAACCATATTCACAACGTAAGCGTTACACATAGGCAATGAAACACAAAATCATAGCAATCGCATTCCTTTTCTTGGGCGCCGTCCAGTGCGCCTGGGCCCAGCCGGCACCCGTGAAGAAGGCAGCGGCCAGTGTCTTCTCGTTGACCACGTTCGACAAGAAGGGCGACATCGTGGGCTCCACCCACGGCGTGTTTGTCGGCAAGGACGGCGAGGCCATCGCCATGTGGAAGCCCTTCATGGGGGCTGACCGTGCCGTGGCAGTCGACGCCAGGGGCAACAAGCATGAGGTGGATGTCATGATGGGCATCTCGGAGATGTACGACGTGTGCCTCTTCCGCGTCAAGGGCGCCGTGCCCGCCTCCCTGCAACTGACCGCCGACAACACGCCGGCCGCCGTCACCTACACCGTGGGCTACGACCTCAAGCGTCCCTCCTTCAAGAAGCTGGCGCCGGTCCGCACGGAGAAGTTCATGGAGGTCAACAACTACTACGTCTTCCGCGACGAGGACGTGTCGGGCACCGACCTGGGCTGTCCTGTCGTCAACGGGCAGGGCATGCTCCTGGGCATCATGCAGCGGCCGGCCGATGGTGGCCAGGCCTTTGCGACCGACGCGCGCATCATCCGTTCGTTTGGTGTCAACGGGCTGTCGCTCAACGACCGCACGTTCCGCGCCACGGGCATCCGCACGGCCCTGCCGGCCGACCAGCAGCAAGCCGCCTTGACGCTGATGCTGGCCCGGCAGCAGGGCGACACCCTTCGCCTGGCGCAGTACATCCATGATTTCATTGCCGCTTTCCCCACCGCCACGGACGGTTACACGGCCTTGGCGGAGATGCGCATCGGGCAAGGGAAACTGGCGGAGGCGGATGAGACGTTGCAGAGGGAGGTGAAGCGCGCGACACCCAAAGACGAGGCTTACTACGACTATGCGCGCCTGGTCTACCAGTCGGCAGTCTTCAAGGTCGATACGACCTTCACCGACTGGAACCTGCAGAAGGCGCTCGAACTGTCGGAGCAGGCGTCCAAGTTCAATCCGCTCCCCATCTACCGGCACCAGCAGGCGCAGATAGTCTACGCCCAGGGCGACTACCGGAAGGCACTTGACATGTTTACCGCGCTGCAGAAGACCGAACTGGGAAAGAACGGCGAGGTGTTTTACGAGGCGGCCCAGTGCAAGACGAAGCTGAAGGCCCCCCAGGCTGAGGTGCTCCAGCTGCTCGACTCGGCAGTGGCCGCGCAGGATGGCGCTATCTCCGCTCCCTACGTGTTGGCCCGTGGCCGCATGTACGACGTGGCGGGCGAGTACCGCAAGGCCTTCATGGACTATCTCAAGTATGACACCCTCATGCACATGAACGCTTCGGCCGACTTCTATTACCTCCGCTTCCAGTGCGGCATGAAGTTGCGCCAGTACCAGGTGGCTCTCAACGACATCGCCCACGCCATCGTGCTCAACCGCAACGAGCCTACCTATTACGCCGAGATGGCCAGCTTGCAGCTGCGTGTCAACCAGCTGGACGATGCCGTCAAGACTTGCGAGATGGCCATTCCCCTGGCTCCCGGATATGCGGACCTGTACATCATAAAGGGCGTGGCCGCCTGCGAGGCGGGCAAGAAGGGCGACGGCCTCGCCGCCCTGAGGAAAGCCCAGGAGCTCGGCGACGAGCGCGCCGGGGAACTCATCGGGAAATACGAGAAGAAATGAGGCGCATCCACGGTGTGGAGGAATAAGACCGCTGCATTTCTTTGAAGGTGGGGGCTATAAATTAGCTTTGCCAGATCAAAGTTTTGCGTAAACCACCCCTTAGGTTCAAATAGTTTTCGTAACTTTGCGGCCATGATCAACTTAGACTTATTGTCCCCCGAACAGGTCACGCGGCTGGACGAGCTGGTGGCAGGCGCTTCGCGCATCGTCATCCTCGGCCATTCACGGCCTGACGGCGACGCCCTTGGCTCCAGCCTGGCCTGGTCGGAATATCTTGGCGCACACTACGGCAAGGCCTCACAGGTCATCGTGCCCAACTCGTTTCCCGACTTCCTCCATTGGCTCCCCGGCGTGGAGCGCGTCATGCGCCACGACAAGCACCCTGAGGAAGTGGAGCGCCTGATGCGCGATGCCGACCTGGCGTTCTGCCTCGACTTCAATGCCGTAGAGCGTCTCGAGGGCCTGGCGCCGGCCCTTGCCGCCTCGAAGGCCCCGCGCGTGCTCATCGACCACCATCTCAACCCCACGGTGGAGGCCGATGTCAAGGTGTCGTACCCTGACCTCAGTTCCACATCGGAGATCGTCTTCCGCATGGTGTGGCAGTTGGGTGGCTTCGAGCGGCTGAGCAAGAAGTTTGCCGTGCCCGTCTACTGCGGCATGATGACCGACACGGGCGGTTTCACCTATAACAGTTCGCGCCCCGAGATTTTCTACATTGTCAGCCAGTTGCTCACCAAGCCCTTCGACAAGGACAAGATCTACCGCAACGTCTACAACAACTATAGCCCATGGGCCATACGCCTTCGAGGCTACCTGATGTGCCAGAAGCTCAATGTCTTCAATGACCTCCACGCATCCTACTTCACGCTGACCCGGCAGGAGATGCGCGACTTCCACTTCGTGCGCGGCGATGCCGAGGGACTGGTCAACGAGCCCCTGCGCATCAAGGGCATGAAGATGAGCATCTCGCTCCGTGAGGACGACCGTGTGGACAACAAGGTGTGGGTGAGCCTTCGCTCCGTGGACGACTTCTCCGTGGAGGAGGTGGCCAAGCGCTTCTTCAATGGCGGCGGACACCTCAACGCCAGCGGCGGCCAGCTCGACTGCCCGATCGACGAGGCTGTGAAAATAGCCCGCGAGGCCATCGCCTTTTACGCCGACGAACTGAGGAAATAGCGCCCCGGCTGACGCCTCCCGCATGCGGCTCGGGGGAGCCGATTGCCAATATTCTTTAAATAATCGGCCCTCAGGCGTTGTTCAACAGAGAATTTTCGTAAATTTGCATACAAAAACAAGGAAATGAAAAAACTGGCATATTTGCTTTTGGCCCTGGTGGGGCTTACGGTGTTTGCGGCCTGCAACGACGAGGAGTCGTATGCTGACCAGAAAAAGGAGGAGCGCTCGGCCATCGCCCGTTACATAGCCGACTCGTCTGTCACCGTCATCAATGAGGCGACGTTTGCTGCCCAAGGCTACACCACCGACGTGTCGAAGAATGAGTTTGTGCTTTTCGCCTCGTCGGGTATCTACATGCAGATTGTCCGCAAGGGGTGTGGCTCGCCCATAGCCAATGGCAAGACCGTCACGGTGCTCTGCCGCTTCACCGAGCGCAACCTCAAGACTGACTCTGTGCAGCTCTCCAATGAGCAAGACTCACGGTGGGACGCTGTGGTCGACAAGATGACTGTCACCCGCAACTCGGCCGACTATACAGGCTACTTTGTCAAGGGCGAGAGCCTGCTGCAGGCTGCCTATGGCAACTCGTCGACGGCTGTGCCGCAGGGATGGCTGATGCCATTGGGCTTCATCAACGTCGGCCGGCCAGCCAAGGCGGGTGACGAGGTGGCCAGGGTGCGCATCATCGTGCCACACGACAAGGGGCACGCTTATGCCACCCGCTATGTCTACCCCTGTCTCTATGACCTGACCTACGAGCTCGGACGGTAACTCCTCACGGCCCTGCCCCCAAAAAAGGCGGGGCTTGTCGGTTTCGGTAAGACTTCAAACACAAGTATGATGGGATGCGGCACGTGCATGATACGAACAGGCACGCAGCAACCCGCTTAAACATAACAACTTATGACCCTTATCAAATCTATTTCGGGCATCCGTGGTACCATCGGAGGCCGTGCGGGCGACACGCTGAACCCGCTTGACATTGTGAAGTTCACTTCGGCTTACGCCACCTTCATCCGCCGTAGCGGCAAGTCGGCCAGCAACAAGATTGTCGTCGGCCGTGACGCACGCATCTCCGGCGAGATGGTGAAGGATGTGGTGTGCGGCACACTGATGGGCATGGGCTACGATGTGCTGAACATCGGCCTGGCCACCACGCCCACCACGGAGCTTGCCGTGAGATGGAGTGGGGCGGCAGGCGGCATCATCATTACCGCCAGCCACAACCCTCGCCACTGGAATGCGCTGAAATTGCTCAATGAGCAGGGCGAGTTTCTCACCAAGGCCGACGGCAACGAGGTGCTCGACATCGCTGGCAAGGAAGACTTCGAGTATGCTGACGTGGACCACCTGGGCCACTACGCCGAGGACAACTCCTTCGACCAGCGACACATCGACTCCGTGCTGGCGCTCGACCTGGTGGACGTGGACGCTATCAGGAAAGCTCACTTCAAGGTGGTGGTCGACACCATCAACTCGGTCGGCGGCAGGATACTGCCCGGTCTGTTCCACGCTCTCGGCGTGGAGGCCACGTTCCTCAACGGCGAGGCCAACGGCGACTTCGCCCACAACCCCGAGCCCATTGCCAGGAACCTGGGCGGCATCATGGGTGAGTGTGCCAAGGGCGGCTATGATCTCGGCGTGGTCGTAGACCCTGATGTGGACCGCCTGGCGTTCATCCAGGAGGACGGACAGATGTATGGCGAGGAATACACGCTGGTGACCGTGGCCGACTACATCCTCGACCACGTGAAGGGCAACACGGTCTCAAACCTCAGCTCCACCCGTGCGCTGCGCGATGTCACCGAGAAGCATGGCTGCCACTACTATGCGGCGGCGGTGGGCGAGGTCAACGTCACTACCAAGATGAAGGAGGCCGGAGCCGTCATCGGCGGTGAGGGCAACGGCGGTGTCATCTATCCCGAGAGCCACTATGGCCGCGACGCGCTCGTGGGCATCGGCCTCTTCCTGAGCTCCATGGCGCAGAAGGGCCTGAAGGCCAGCGAGCTCCGCAAGACCTTCCCCAACTATTTCATCGCCAAGAACCGCATTGACCTCAAGCCCGAGACTGATGTCGACGCCATCCTGGCCAAGGTCAAGGAGATGTATGGCAAGCAGCCCGATGTGCAGGTGACCGACATCGATGGCGTGAAGCTCGACTTCCCCACCAAGTGGGTGCATCTGCGCAAGAGCAACACGGAACCCATCATCCGCGTGTACAGTGAGGCGCCGACCATGGAGGAGGCCGACGAACTGGGCAAGAAGCTGATGGACGTAGTCTACAGCATGTGATGTGATTGTGGCATATGCCGTCGCGTAGTAATCTTTAACGCATCGCCGCCCGTCTCACACGGCGGATTTTTGTACTTTTGCAAGTATGAGTGAACCATTGGCAGAGCGTTTGCGCCCCCGCACGCTCGATGACTATGTGGGGCAAGAGCACCTGGTGGGGCCCGGCGCGGTGCTGAGAAAGATGATAGAGAGTGGCCATGTCAACTCTTTCATCCTGTGGGGACCGCCGGGCGTGGGCAAGACCACGCTGGCACAGATCGTGGCCAGCACGCTCAAGGTGCCCTTCTACACGCTGAGCGCCGTGACCAGCGGCGTGAAGGATGTGCGCGACGTCATCGAGCGGGCCAAGAAGGGCCGCTTCTTCAATTCCGAGTCGCCCATTCTCTTCATCGACGAGATACACCGCTTCTCCAAGTCGCAGCAAGACTCGCTCCTCGGTGCCGTGGAGCGTGGCGTCGTGACCCTCATCGGCGCCACGACGGAGAACCCGTCGTTTGAGGTCATCCGCCCGCTGCTCTCGCGCTGCCAGCTCTATGTGCTGAAGCCTCTCGGCGTGGGCGACCTGGAGAAACTGCTCCACCGCGCCATCACCGAAGACGTGGAACTGCGGCAGAAGCATATCGAACTGCGTGAGACCGCCGCCATGATGCGGTATAGCGGAGGCGACGCCCGCAAGTTGCTCAACATCCTGCAACTGGTGGTCGAGGCGGCAGGGGCAGACCCCGTAGTCATCACCGACAGTGTGGTGGAAGACCGCTTGCAGCAGAACCCGTTGGCCTACGACAAGCAGGGCGACATGCACTATGACATCATCTCCGCCTTCATCAAGAGCATACGTGGCTCCGACCCTGACGCGGCCCTCTACTGGATGGCGCGCATGATCGAGGGGGGAGAGGACCCGCAGTTCATCGCCCGCCGGCTGGTCATCAGCGCCGCCGAGGATATCGGACTGGCCAACCCCAATGCCCTGTTGCTGGCCAACGCTGCCTTTGATGCCGTCATGAAGATAGGATGGCCTGAGGGGCGCATACCGCTGGCGGAGGCTGTGGTCTACCTGGCCACCAGTCCTAAGAGCAACTCCGCCTACCTCGCCATCGCCGAGGCGCTGCGTGAGGTGAAGCGCAGCGGCAACCAACCGGTGCCCCTGCCCATCAGAAACGCGCCTACGGAGCTCATGGCCCATCTCGGCTACCATGACGGATATAAGTACCCGCACGACTACCCCGGCCACTTCACACGACAACAGTATCTGCCCGATGACCTGCAAGGCTGCCGGTTCTGGCACGCCCAGCACAGCGCGGCGGAGGACAAGCTCTACCGGCACATGGTGAACTGCTGGGGAGAGCGATACAAGGAAACGGAGAACACAAAACAATGAACATCGTAGAATTAGACAGTTATGCGGCCAATCCCGGGGACCTCTCGTGGGACGGGCTGAAAGAGTGGGGCACACTCACCGTCTATCCGCGCACCGCACCCGAAGAGGTGGTGGAGCGCGCCCAGGACGCTGACGTCATCCTTATCAACAAGATCAACATCACGGAGGACATCCTCCAGCAGTTGCCTAAGCTCCGATACATCGGCGTGCTGGCCACGGGCTACAATGTGGTCGACATCGAGGCGGCCCACCGCCACGGCGTCACCGTGACCAATATCCCGGCCTACAGCACCGAGTCGGTGGTACAGATGACCTTCGCCCACATTCTCAACATCACCCAGCAGGTGGCGCACTACGCTGACGAGGCGCGTGCCGGACGCTGGAGCGGGAATCCTGATTTCTGCTATTGGGACACGCCGCTCATCGAACTGGCTGGCAAGACGCTGGGCATCGTCGGGCTGGGGCACATCGGACAGCGCGTGGCCACCATCGCCCAGCAGTTTGGCATGGATGTCTTCGCGGTGACGTCGAAGGATGCCACGTCGCTGCCTGAGGGCATCCAGAAGACCACGCTCGATGGTCTGCTGGGCGCCTGCGACATCGTGACGCTCCACTGTCCGCTGACCGCTGACAACCACCATCTGCTTGATGCCGGGAAGATCGGGCGCATGCGGCAGGGAGCCATCCTCATCAACACCGCACGCGGGGCCCTGGTCGATGAACAGGCCGTGGCCGACGCCCTGGCCTCAGGCCGCCTGGCCGGCTATGGCGCCGATGTCATGGAGAACGAGCCGCCACGCGAGGGCAGCCCGCTCTTCGACCAGCCGCATGCCTACCTCACGCCCCACATCGCCTGGGCCACGCGCGAGGCGCGCGAGCGGCTGATGCGCATCTGTGTGGACAACTTGCGCGCCTTTGTCGAGGGACGTCCGCAAAACGTGGTGTGACCCGCTTTTGAGTGACATGATTGTAACAATACAACGCTGAACACAAACACAATGATCAATGCTGACCCTGTCGTGGTGCACACCATGCAGCAAATCATAGAGATCCTGGGAACATTGGCCTTTGCCATATCGGGCATACGCCACGCCGCCGCCAAGCACTACGACTGGTTTGGCGGTTTTGTCTGCGGCATTGCCGTGGCCATCGGCGGCGGCACGCTGCGCGACGTGATGCTGGGTGCCACACCCTTCTGGATGACCTCGCCGATGTACATCCTGTGCACCCTCTTGGCGCAGTTTATCGTCATCGCTTTCGCCCACTCGCTCAAGCGTCTCGACAACGCCTGGTTTGCCTTCGACACGCTCGGCCTCGCCTCGTTCACCATCACAGGCCTGCAGAAGACCATCGACTATGGGCACCCGTTTTGGGTGGCCATCATCATGGGCTGCATCACGGGAGCGGCCGGCGGTGTCATACGCGATGTGCTGCTCAACAAGACCCCCGTTATCTTCCAAAAGGAAATCTACGCCATGGCCTCCATCGTGGGCGGACTGCTCTATTGGGTTATGTGCAGTCTCCACGTCAACCTGGCCATCACCGCTGTGGCCACCTTCGTCTTCATCGTCCTCGTGCGTTTCCTGGCGGTGAAGTACCACATCTCCCTGCCTGTGCTCAAGGGTGAGGAGTAGCTGTCGGAACGATTGCCGAGGGCCACACGCGAAAGCCCCCGCACCACGTTTGGCTTCCTGCCATTCGTCGTGCGGGGGCTTCGTCGTTGAGGGGGAGGAGGCCCGAGGTTGTCTGCGGGCCTCCCTTTAGCTTGATTACTTCACGGCCACCTTGTGCGTGGTCGTCACGCCATCGGCTGTGATGCGGATGATGTAGATGCCCCGGGCGGCACTGTTGACACGGCGGCCGTTGAGGTCGTAGACCTTCACCTGCATGCCGTCGCGGTTGAGGTTGTCAAGGGTGACACTGTCGATGCCTGTCACCATAATCTTGAAGATGGTGATGTCGCGGCGCAACATCTTCACGGCTTTGTCGATGACCTCCTGGTCGGTAGACTCCAGGGCGGCGCCGTTCTTCTCCAGGCTGGCCTTCAGGTCCTCAAGATAAGCGGGCTCGTAAGGAATCTCGCCACGCTCGGCCTTGCCGATGAGGTCGGTGGCCTCGTCGACGAGCGCCTGCAACTCCGAGTAGTCGTTGGGCACACGGCTGGCCTTGAAGGTCTCGACAGCCTCATTGAGGTTCTGTGAGGCTTCATCCACTTCCGTCTGGTTCACCGTGTTGTCCTTGATGGCGGCCTGTGCGTTGGCGACCAGCGTCTCCAGCGTGGTGAAGGCTGACGCGGGAATCTTGCCGGGGCCCTCGCCCTTGAAGGCGGTGTTGTCCGCCAGCGCCTGTCGGGCTGCGGCGATGGCAGCTTGCAGCTGGGCATAGTCAATGACGACCTTGGCGGCAGCGAAGTCGGCCTCGGCCTGCTTCAATGTGGCCAGCGCAGCGTCGATGGCATCCTGTGTGACATCCTCTTGCTCCATGATGGCCTGTGCTGCGCTGATGGCCTCGGCTAAGGTCGTGATGGCCCCGGAGGGATATTGGCCGTTGTGGTCACCGGCCACGGCGGCAGCCTTGGTCTGGCCAGCCTTGGCGATTTCCGCTTGGAGATCGTTGCGGTTGATGATGTCGGCTGTGTGAGCCTTGCCCTTGTAGGCCTCGTTGGCAGCTGCCAGCTGTGCGGTCACAGCGTCGAGCTCCTCTTGTGTCTTGGCCTTGTTGGCGCTGGAGCGCAGCGAGGCCACCTGCGTCTTGAAGGCGTTGAGATCTTCCTGGAAGTACATCCCCGTCTTGTAACCGATGACGGTGGCCTTCACGAGTGAGTCGGCAATGGCCATGGTGACGTTGAACGCTGTGCGGTCGAGCGCCACCGACACGTTGGGTTCGATGGTCCAGTAGGAGTTGGTGCCAGCGGCTTTGTTGAAGTAAAGCATAGAGCCGTTTCCTGTCGCATCGCTACCGAGATAGGTGTCAGACACGATGAACTTCAAGCCAAGGTTCTTTCCGTTGAGGCGCTCCACGCGGATGATGAGGGAGTCGTTGGCGCTGGAAGGCACCCATTTGGTGTCCCAGCTGCCGATGGCAGAGAGGTAAGTGTCGTTGCTGACGGAACGGATGTTGTACTGGTTGTCGAGGGTTCCAGCCTTCTCCAGTGTGAACAGTTGCTGCTGCGAAGCACCGTCCTCGGCCACGGTGGTGATGGTGGCGTTGCCCGTCTCGGTGGCCGTGAGAGCCAACCCGCTGCTATGACGGATGACGTACGACTGCCCGTCGGCAAAGTCGGGCAGGGCGTTAAACGAGTTGTTGAACGTGGTGATGGCTGCCTGGAGCGTGCTGGCGGCCGCACGGGCCTCCTCGTAGGTTATGGAGGGAGTGATGGCGGCGGTCGCTGCGCTGATGGCGTCGGTCAGGTCGTCGGCTGCAGACTGCGGCACCTGGTAGTACTCACTGCCCACCTCTGTCTCAGCCAGCAACTTGCGGGCCGACTCGATGAGGGCCTCGAGGGCAGCTGCCGGGGTGTGCTTGGTGAGGATCCAACGGTGTGAAGCGGAGTTGCCGTTCTTGTCATCATAGACCGATGCGCCGTCGGTTGTGCCATCTGTGCCCATATACGAGCGGTTGGCGTTCTTGATGAGCACATAGCTGTCTTTGTCGACAATCGTGAAGAGGGCGTCTTTGCTCGTCAGGTCGACGTCGGCACCCGACTTCATCTCCCAGTTGCTGTTGGGATCCTTGTAGATGTAGGAGCCGTTGGCGTCATGGATGTTGTAGCCTTCACCGCTGGCGGCAGGCACGAAATAGAACACCTGTGTGCTGTCGGCAGTGTCGGCAGTCTTGATCTTCACGCCACCATCCGCCGTGGCGAGGTTGATGTTGGCGGCCACATTCGTGATGTTGTAGCCCACACCCACCTGGAAAGGCGGGTTCACGCTGGCCTTGTAGGTGGCGATGGCGGCCTGCAGGGCGGTGTTGGCCTCGTTGAGCCGGGTCTGCTCCGTGGCAGAGGCAAGAACGCTTTCTGCCGTGGCGACAGCAGCCTGTAGGGCAGCGCGCACGCTGGCTGAATACTGGCCTTTGCCATTGCCTTCCTCCGTGCTGGCCAGCAACTGCTTGGCCTCGCCGATGGTGGCTTCCAACTTGTCGGTAGAGAGTTCGGAAGAAGCGGTCACCTCGCCCAGATAGAACGCGGTGAACGAAGAGGCAGCGTTGAGCCAACCGAGGTTGACCACGAGGTAGGGGCGCGTGGCCTTGAACACGATCTGCGTCAGCGTCCACGTGTCAGCCTTGTAGCTGACGGAGGCAATCTGCTCGTTGGTGCCAGTCTCCGAGTCCGACAGGTAGATGCGGCTGTACTGCGTGTTGCTCGACATGCCCGATGCCGTGCGGTAGGCATAGCAACGGAACACGTAGGTCTTGCCGGTTTCCAGCGCCCAGCCCGTTTTCACGCTTTTGGACGAGCCGCTGCCCGCTCCGCCCAAGGCCTTGAGGCATGACATGCCATTGGGGCCGCCCGTGGGCTGCACTTCAAAGTTGGCTTCGCTCAGGTCTGAGTTGTCGCCGGCCTTCCATCCGCTCAACCCCTGTTCGAAGTTGGGGTTGGCGATGAGGTTGGCGCCACTGACGACAAACACTCCTTCGTCGGTAGAGACCTTGTCACCCGGCTGAAGCGTGTACTGTGCTTGCGCTCGTAGCCCAAATCCGAATAGGGCCAACAACGCTAACAATAGTAGATTCTTTTGTTTCATGGTTGATTGGGTTTTGGTAAATATAAACAATATGATAGGAAGCATTAGTAGGCTACCGTCTCCCGAGACGACGGCAGGCTGTCTGCGCGGGTCACGTTGTATCCGCTCTCGGGGTGTAGCAGGGCTGACCCGCCATAGTGGGCAGGCTTGGCCTCTCGGCAGATGCCACGGGCCAGTTCGTTGATGCTGGCCTTGACGGGACGCACCAGAAACTCAGGCGTGTTGTAGCTCTTGAAGAGGTTTTGGTAATAATCAGGATCTTCCTGGGGCAAGAGGAACGGCTTGTGTACACGTCCTTGGCGGTCGAAGTAGGCCATGTAGAGGCGCGTGTAATTGCCGTCGCCACGACGCGAGGTGTAGAGTATCCAGCGTCCGTTGCTCGACCAGGTGTGGTACGATTCCGTCTTGTCGCTGTTGGCTTCTGTGAGGGCAGCGGCCTTTCCTGTCTTGAGGTCGAGCGCCCACAGGTCGCCGCTTTTGTGCCACACGTGGAACTGCCCATAGTCGCCCAGGGAGAAGAGAAGGTATCTGCCATCGGGCGACACGCGCGGGAAGGCGGCACTCTTGCCCGTGGCAGCGGCGTCGAAGACCAGTTGGCGGTCGCCGAAACGCATCGTGCGACTGTCGAAGCGGCGACAGTAGATGTTGTATTTCAGCTGTTGGTAGCACTCGTCGAGCTCAGCGTCGATGTTGTCGGTCTGTTGCTCATAGTGGGCCGAGACATAATAGAGCGTCTGGCCGTCGGGGCTCCATGCCGGGAACGACTCAAACTCATCCTTTCGCTTGTCGATGTCATAGACCCTGTTGCGGTCGATGTCGTAGAGGATGAGGTCGCTGGCAAAGTCGAGCACTTCCACCTTTTGCGGGTCTCGCGTGTGGAACACCTGTCCTGTCTCGTTGACCGAGTAGGCTATCAGGTTTTTTGTGGGGTGCCAGGCCGGATAGACGCCGGCAGACAGGGTGCTGTCCGTCTTGAGGTTGACCTTGCTGACCTGGTTGCCCTGGATGAACACCGTGCCGCCCTGAAACTGGCGGGCATGAAACATGGAGCGCTCGTCGCGGTTGTAGTTGCGTGGGATGTGGCAGTTGACGCATTGGCCCTTGTCTCCGTCCGAGACCATCATGTTGTTGTAGACCTGCCTTTCCTCGAAGGAGGAGAGCGAGCGCTGGTTGATGCTCATCTCCTCATAGTCGACATATCCGGGCTCAATGAGGCGGTAGGTGATGTAAGGGTCGATGTCGTCAGGGGCAATGTCGTTGATGACCGACTGGTACTGACGCCACTTGCCGTCGGCCTTCACATAGATGTCGCAGTGAAGGGTCTTGCCTTTGCTGGCTTGGAGCAGCGCATGCCAAGCATCTTCGTCGATGGAGATGCTGGGTCCCTCGACAACAAGGCCCTCGCGGTCGGCAGGCGACCAGAGATGGCACAGGTAGTCGTCGCCCGGTTCCTCAATGCGGAAGTTCATGGGGGCGATGTTGGGAGGAAGCACCGCGCTGTCGTTGTCGACCGAGAGGTGAGGTTTGCGTGGGCATTGCTCAGCGCCCTCGGGTAACGAAGGTGAGCATGCCGTCAGCAGCGCGCTGATGAAGGCCACGATGGTCATCAGCAATGTTTGTCCGGTTTTTGTGTGGTTCGTTTGCATTATAGACAGGAAAGGTTATCAATTGGTTTTTAGTCCCTCAACGAAGAAATAATAATACCAGTAAGTGCCGCCAAACTCGGGACGCAGGGTGACGGCGTTCGACTGGTTGTCGCCGTTTTGCGCCGAGGCCTCGATGAGCCGCTCAAAACTCTGGCGGATGCCCGGGTCGATGGGCAACCTGCTGATGTCGGGTGTACCCTGCAGCCGGGAGAAGAGGAGCGCCGCCTCTTGGTAGTGCACGGGGATGTGGCCCTTCCACGTTGGCAGCAACTGGAAGAAGCGGGGCCAGAAACCAGGAATGTTCTTGGTGATAAGGTTGCACATGAGGCTCATGTCTACCATCTCGCGTGAACCACCCTGGCTATAGGCCATGCTCTGCAGCCAATACATCTCCACCAGGCCGCCGTCGCCGTCGAGCATGTCGTTGTAGCGGAGCAGGGGTTGGAGCGATTTCATCTCGGCATCTTGGCGATGCGAGGCAAGGAGCTGCGCGTGCCGGGCAGCAAAGTCGCGATGGAAGAAGGTGTGACGCAGCTGCGACAAGTACTTGCTGGCCAGAGCGGTCTCACCATTGATGACGGCACATTTGGCCATGTACTTCAGGTAGCTGGGACGACGGCCATATTCGACCATGTCTTCCATGCACCAACGGTAGGCATAATTGATCTTGCCCAAATAATAATAGAGCGTGCGCCCCACCATCAGGCGCAAATACTGGTTGTGGAATGGCACGTTGTAGGACGCGCTGCCGTCGGGGTAGGTGAAGAGCTTGTCGCCGGCCTGGCCCGTCTGCCAGAGGGCTATGCGTGTCAGCATCACCTGGGCACGCGTGGGTACCTCAGGGCTTTGCATGGACAGTTGCAGCACACGGTCGGCGTCACCCTCTTCGAGCGCTTGCTTCATGTTGAGGATGGAGAAGAAATTACTGTCGCGGAAAGACTGTTGATAAGACAGGCCTGCGCCTGCCACGAAGACCACGGCACCAAGCACATCGACCAGTCGCTGAAGCCCCTTGCCCTTGGGCTCGCGGAAGGGCAGAACGGAGCAGAGGGCCAGCAAGGAGACTGCTGCGCAGAGGGGGAACGTGAGGTGTGTGTCCTCGGCTGCTCGTACGAAGTCGGGCAGTCCTTGCAGGTAGAGGTCGGCCTGGCGGACATGAAACCATCCTTGCTGATAGCAAATCATGGGGATGGCAAGGAAAGAAATGAGCGTGATGAAGATTTGGAGCGAATAATAAAGGCGGTCGGATTTCCACTTGACCGTCATGGACAGGATAAGCAGCAGAGCAGCCATCAGGGCATAAAAGCCCAGCAGGCAGAAACCGACAAGAGCGGCAACGACAATCGCCATCGTTGCCAGTCGCTTGCCGACGGGCGTCTGCCGGCCGACGACAAACCTGAGAAGGCACGCCAACAGCAAAGCCGCCAGCAACCCCACGACGGGGGTGAAGGCAAAGGCGGGAGTCTTGAGCGTGTAGAGCATGTAGCCCGTCTGGGTGAAGTTGGCCAGCAGTGCCCATGAGGGCAACCAGCTGAGCGCCTCATACCTGTTGGGGATAAGGAGTGCCGCCTTCGTCAGGTAAGCCATGGCAAGCAACAGCGCCAACATCAGCGTGGCACCCATGATGGGCAGGGACATGCAACTTTGCAGCAGGCTGGCCACATAGTACAGACCGCCCGCAGGACGCATGATCGTCTCCTTGAGGAAACTGGCCGTCGTGTAGAACGGGGTCATGTCGCCTGTTTCTATCAGAAACGGGCGCATCGGTCCCAGCAACAGCCAATAGCCGAAGATGAGAAAGAGTGTCGGAAAGGTTAATCGTCGGATGATATTCATGATGGAAAGAGTTTACAGGGGTGTCTTCTGGTGATTAGCGGACTACCTTCTTGCCGCCTACAATGTAGAGGCCGTGAGGCAGATTGCCGGGGTTCATGCGGATGCCTTGCAGGTTGTAGATGGCATCGTCGGCCTTATGTGTGCTGACAGTGGAGATGCTGGTCTGCACAGCCATCTTGCGGCGGTTCTCCTCTTTGTAACTTGCTGACCACATGTCAGCTTCCTCATAGCCGGCATGAACATCAGAGTCGAAGTAGACCCCAAACTTTTGGTGGATGTCTGTCTCAGGCGAGTGCAGGTAGACGCTGGTGCCGGCAGTGGTGGCGTTGCCGGATATGGACAGGGTGACACCATCGTTGGCATTGCTGATAGCATAATAGCCGTCTTCCTGCAGCGTGAACACCCAGTTTTGGCTTGGATCATCATTCTCGGTGTTCCAGCGTAGCGTACCGAAGATGCTCTGCATGTATTTGCCTGTCGACTTGTCCTCAATCTTCCAGGTGTACGGGTCATCGGTGGCATGGAGGATGAAGCATAGGTTGCTGGCCCCGTCATCATCTATCACCAGGGTCGACTTGGGACGTGACACCATGCGGTTGCTGTAACGGTCGAGCAGGTAGAACTCCATGCCGTCTTGGAGTTCCTTGGCGCGCTTCATGCGGTACATGTCGTCAAAGACAGAGAGGTCCCACGAGTCGTACCAGCGCACGGCAGGATAACCGGAGCGCACGCTCAGGGGCAACCACACGTGCTTGGAACTCTCGATGTTGCTCGAGTTCCAGCGGTCGCCGCAATAGACGAAGCACTTCTCCTTGCCCTGTATGGGGAACACATAGTTGCTTTGCGAGTCGTAGGTGGTGCTGGCCTTGTTGTCGACGCAAAAGTTGGTGCCAGTTGAGCCATCACTTGCCTTGAAGTCGGCGGGTGCTTCCCATGTCTGGTTCATGAGGTCATTGGTCCACATCGTACGGCCCGGGTTGGCATTCCAGCCTGTGCAACCGGAGAAGAGACCATAGTAGGTCTCGCCCACCTGGAACAGAGAGGCGGCCTCATAGCGGCGGCCCTTGAGCTGCACCACATAGTCGGGCTCAGGCGTCAGGAAGTCTTCGGCAAGGCGCTCGCAGTTGGTGTTCGAGTTCATGTTGGTCGAATAGATGTGGTAAGCCTTCCCGTTGGAGTCGAGAAAGAGCGTCTGGTCGCGCGAGTCGCAACCGTTTGGGCGGAACACATCGACAAGCGCATAGGGGCCTTCGACCTTGTCGCTCGTCAGCACGGCCACTTTCGCCTCATTATAGTTCGTTCCATTCTCCCAGTGAATCCACATCACCCATTTGCCGGTCTTGGCATTATAGATGACCTTAGGGCGCTCCAGAGTGCGGCCGCTGGCAATGTCCTTACATTCGTCGGTCATCGTGCCCGTCGGGGTAACGGCCTTGTTGAGGCGCTCCCAGTTGTAGAGATCGCTTGAGCGGTAGCAACTGATGCCGTTGCTCTTGCCCTTGTTGCGACATTCGCCAAACCAATAATAATAACCATCGCTGTACTGTATGCATCCGCCGTGTGCGTTGATGGCTGCGCCCGACTTGTCGTTCCATGTCTGTCCGGGCTTGATGTTGTTGTCCGCAAAGGTGAGGGATGACGCGGAAAGCAGCAAGGCCAGTCCCATGGTCTTGAGTGAAATGGGAGAAAAGAACGGTAGAGATGATGAAGTAGAAAGATTCATGGAGTTCTGTTGTTTTTTATATTTCAATCTGAAAAGAAGTCCGGTGGGGAATGTGTGTAGGGGGGGGATTCCCCACCGGACCGGTCTTGTTAATGGATTAGTAGGCAACCTTCACAACCTGTTTCTTGGTGCCGTTGAACACTGCCACGACATACACGCCATGTCCGGGAAGGCCGATGGCGGTGTCATCCGTGTAATTGTTCAGCTGCCCGACGACAGAGCCGTTGGTCGCATAGACCACGACACGCGAGCCATTCCCGACACCAGTCAGGTAAAGCATGCCGTTGCTCACGCGAGCCTTGAGCGTGCCGCTCGCCTGTGGAGCTTCCTTGATGGCGGTCGTCAGTTCCTTGGCTGTCAGGCCAGGCAACATGGGCGCATAAGCTCCCGTGTTGTCGAAGGCGAAGTACGCCACGTCCGAACCCGTATTGTGGAAACCGATCTGTTGCTGCACATTGCGGGTATAGCCCGTGAGCTTCACGTCGTCGACCTTCAGGGCCGACACGGAAGCGCCCCACTTGGCGCGCTCGAGGTAGAGCACCACGCGTATCTGCTTGGTGTTGGCCAGTGTCGAGAAGTCGGTGGCGTAGGTCTCATAGCTGTCTGAGGTGACAGGCATGTCCACCTTGTTGTCCTCGTTCTGCAGGTCGAAGATACGGATCTTGCCGAGCGGCGAGCCGTTGTACTGTCCGCCCTTGGCCAGGCAGGAGAAGGAGTAGACCTCATTGGGCGCCACGTCGACGACCTGCGAGATCTCGGCAGCCGACCATCCGTCGCTCCACATGTAACGGTCGATGGAGATGACGTGGTTGTTCTGGTCGACCTCGTTGGAGCGCTCCTCCGTCACGATGTCCTGCGTGGAGTTGTACTGGTCGTAAGGATAGACATCCCAACCCTCGATGCGGGTGGTGATATGGCGCGAAGCCGAATAGTTGTGCTCACCCTCGAAGTCACCGTTCTTGATCATGTTGCGCACGGGGTCACCGGTCTCCACGCTCCACTCGGGCTGCAGGGCCAGGTCGGCCACACGCATGGTGTCGACAGGCAGGCCGTCGCGGTAGACGAAGATGCGCTTGTCGGGTGTCACGGCGTAGCGGTAGGTGTGGTAGAGTCCGTCGGTGTTGTAGAACGTGCCGCCGTTGGCCGGATTGGCGATGCCCTCGTTGCTGTAGTAAGAGGGGGTGCCATTGTAAAGGCCCAGCTCCGAAGAGGAGATGTAACTCTCAAAGCCCACCTTGTCAGCCGTTACGGCAAACGGATAGAGAGACTTGCTGGAGTTGTCGGTCTTCGTACGCACCTCCACGGTGTATCCATCCTTGCCGGGATTGAAGCCGTCGAATGTCATCTCTTCATCGTCTCCTCCTGCGTATGCGGGATTCTCGGAGATGTCCTTCACTTCAAGGGCACTGCCTGTGGATGTGAGGTTCACATAGGCGCGCACGTCACCGCTACGGAGAATCACCTTGCCTGTGTTCCGGGCCAAAGTGGTCAAGTTGGTCACCTTGACTGTTGCCTTGCCGGAGTTGGCCTTGATGGTTGTCGGCGAAACGGCAAAACCATGCGTCACACCTACTGTAATGTCATTGATCAAGTTGGCAGAGTTGATGGTGAATGTCTCAGTAGTGCCAGTGCCGTCAAGCGTAAGGCTGTCAGTTGACGCCGCCAATCGGGCGAAGGCTGGAGCGTAAGCGCCCGTGTTGTCGAAGGCGAAGTAGGCGATGTCAGCGTTGTCGCTTGTGAATCCGATCTGCGGCTTCACGGCGCGGTCGACACCCACCAGTTTCACGTCGTCGACCTTCAGGGCCGACACGGAAGCGCCCCACTTGGCGCGCTCGAGGTAGAGCACCACGCGTATCTGCTTTGTGCTGGCCAGTGTCGAGAAGTCGGTGGCGTAGGTCTCATAGCTGTCAGAGGTGACAGGCAGGTCCACCTTGTTGTCCTCGTTCTGGAGGTCGAAGATGCGGATCTTGCCGAGCGGCGAACCTTTGTACTGTCCGCCCTTGGCCAGGCAGGAGAAGGAATAGACCTCATTGGGCGCCACGTCGACGACCTGCGAGATCTCGGCAGCCGACCATCCGTCGCTCCACATGTAGCGGTCGATGGAGATGACATGGTTGTTCTGGTCGACCTCGTTGGAGCGCTCCTCCGCCACGATGTCCTGTGTGGAGTTGTACTGGTCATAGGGGTAGACATCCCAACCCTCGATGCGTGTGGTGATGTTGCGCGACTTCGAGAAGTTGTGCTCGCCCTCGAAGTCACCGTTCTTGATGAGGTTCTCGCTCATCTCTCCGTTCTCCACGCTCCACTCAGGCTGCAGTGCCAGGTCGGCGATGCGCATGGTGTCCACGGGCATGCCGTCACGGTAGACGAAGACGCGCTTGTCGGGCGTCACGGCGTAGCGGTAGGTGTGGTAGAGTCCGTCGGTGTTGTAGAACGTGCCGCCGTTGGCAGGATTGGCGATGGCCTCGTTGCTGTAATAAGAGGAGGCTCCATTGAGCAGTCCGAGCGACTCGTTGCCGATGTAGCTGTCAAATCCGGCCTTGGCGGCCGTCACGGCAAAGGCGTTGAGCGTGCTGCCGCTCATGGAAGTCTTGGCCTTCACCTCGACGGTGTAGCCGTTGTCGCCGGGGTTGAAGCCGTCGAACGTCTTCTCGGCGTCCGTGCCGCCCGTATAGGCCGGGTTGGCCGAGATGTCCTTCACGGTGAGCGGCGTGCCGATGCCTTTCAGAGAGACATAGGTGCGCATGTCACCGCTGCGGAGGATGAGTTTGCCCTCTTGCAGGTTACGGCTCGACACGTTTTTCACGGTGACCTGTGTGGGCTCCGCACCAGCCTTGATGAGGGCGGGTGTCACACTGAAACCAGTGGTCGTCGTCAACCGTACATCCTGTTCGAGGCCCTTGGTCTCGACAAGGATCGTTGCCGTCGCTCCAGTGCCGTCGAGAGTCACGATGTCGGGCACGGTCGAAGTGGCACTTCGGGCCGGTGCTCCGCTGGGAGCGGCAAACCTCACCGTGATGACATCCGCGGGATGTGCCGCCCACATGGGACTCCCAAGGCAGCCGCCACTCATCATCAAGATGAACAGGGCACTTCTTAGAAAGAGTTTCTTCATGTTTTTAGGAGTTGTGATTGTTAATAAAAAGATTGTTGGTATATGGATTGTCAATGGTTGTCAGCGTATGATGACTCTTACGGCCCTTGCCCCTTGTTTTACGATGTACACACCAGGCCGGTGAGGCCGCTTGTTGAGAGGCATGCCCGAGAGTGAGTACCACAGGGTGTTTCCATTGCTCTTGGCAGAGGCTTGCTTGATGTCCGTGGCCGAGCCCTTGCTGATGGCCAGGTATCCCACTTGCTCACCTGCCACGTTCTCGTGGGCCACCGCCTTTTCCCTGTCCTTGAAGAGGGTGACACCCGTTTTGCTTCGGCTTTTGAGCCTCAACGTAGAAGTGATGGTGTCGTTCTCGGTCTGCATTTGCGCAAAGAAATAAGGTGTGTCCTCAAACGGCTTGTCGTAGACGATGTGCCCCTCACCTGTGAGGTTGGCTCCCACGGCTCCCTCATCGGTCCTGCCCACCAGCAGTCGTCTTCCGGCAAGTGTGGCTTCGCCCGGCGTGGCAGCCAAGAACGACACGCATCCATCCGTTTGATGGGTCGTGATGCGCCCCTCATGCCTTACGCGCACTTCAAATCCCTCGTTGGTGATATTGCGAACGGCCACCGTGGCTGTGGTGTCATTGGAGGCGGACAGCGAGGCAATCACTACCGGTCTTGTGTGGAAAGCCTTGCCGAAGGCCACCTTTTTCCAGTTGCTGCTGATCTTGTCGACCATGCCCACCTCAGCCTGGATGGAGCCCCACTGGTAAGAACCTTGTGGCAGGAGCATATACGATAAGGTGTCAGGTGCATAGAAGGTGGGTGCCTGCTGGTAGAGCCAGGCACGCAAGCCCACGTTGAAGTGGTTGGGCGAGACCTGACTGGTCAGTGGCGCCAGTGGCATCTTGTTGCGATAGGTCGGCAAACCCAGGAGCACGGCCGGTGTGTCCGTGTAGGGCGTCTGGATGAGCAAGGGGTGCCAATCCTGATGGACCAGGGTCTCTCCCAGTGTCAAGCCTTGTTCTGCGGGACCGGTCGTCTGCAGCGTCACCACGTTTGAGTTCTTACCCTGTTTCCCGTCGACAGATACCTGCTCCACGTAAAACTGATATTGCCCCTGTTCGGGACAGGCCTCGTTCAGGCCCACCAGCGCCCGCTTCGCCCTCACGCCCTCACGCAGTTGCTGTCCGTTGAGGTTGAGGTTGTAGTGGTCCACCTGTTCGCCGTTGACGTCAGTCCAGCTCAGGCACACCTGGTTGTCGGCCGTGATGGAGTCGTAGCGCAGGGCGGGCGCCTCATAGAGAGTCCACGACGGTGTGACCTCCTTCGACCGGTTGAAGAAGTAAGCAGGCTGGTCGTCAGCATACATCTGCCCGGCAGGAGTGAGTTTTCCGTTCTTGTCGATAATCATCCGCTTGTCCTCCACCCAGTTGTAGATGGAGTAGCGCTCGATGAACGAACAGGTGTCGAGCATGTGTACAATGGCCGTGAGGTCTCGCAGTTGCTTGGCATACTGCTGCTCCTGTGTGGAAGGCCAGTTTTCCTTGGTCCAGTTGGCTCCATTGTTCCACTCCTTGATCCAGAGTGGTCTTCCTGTGCGTTCATGTATGGTCTTCAGGTCGTTGTACCATTGGCTGGCCGACATGCCGCCCCAGTAGGCATGCACCACCACGTAGTCGACCCGATAGTTGAGCTTCTTGCACTTGTCCATGAACGAATAGAGCCAAGTGTAGTTGGTCGTTGCCGGCGATCCCAGTCTCATGCCGGTCTGCATCATCAGCGGCCACTCCTCTATGGCTTTCTCCACGCTGACGTTCGACTGCTCGGAGTGGTCCGGCTCGTTGTAGCCCATGAGGTGTGTCGCCTCCTGGATCTTGTAGACACCATCCCACATGCCACCAGCGCCCCACTTCTCGGGGACAAACTCCTGGTTGTAGGTCTTCTCATCGGCATTCAAGGGGTCGATGGTGGGTGACGAGCCCCAGTTGTAATACCACGTGGAGCGTGTCAGGTCAGCCTGTTGAAAAGCGTATTTCAGGCCATCGGGCATGCTCTTCCAGGTGCTGCCCACCCATCCCTTCTTGGAGGGATACTGCCAACGGAAGACACGAATGAAACTCACCTTGCCGGCAAGCTGCTGGGGCAGGTCGATGTCGATGTCGTCGTCATCGGCCACAAACACGCGGCTGTATCCCATGCCATTGGATTCGCATGCCAGCGTGGCCATATAGCCACGGGCCAGGCGGATGTGCGTGATGGCATTGTCGAGCGGCAGCGCCTTCACCTTGTCCTTGGGTACATGCGGTCCGGGAGCATTGGTGTAATAATAGTCGCAACGGAAGGATGCGGTCCGCTTGCCGTCCGTGGCGCCGAGGGCCCCATAGTCGTCCGACTGAGCCATGACCACTGCTCCATGCCTGTAAATGGCTATGCGCCCGTTGGTGCCAGGCGCGAATGGCTTGCCACCGATGAGGATGCGTGAAGTGTATTGGCGTACCACGTCGTTGGGGCGTACGTTGTCGAAGAACAACCAAGCGTCCGCGTCGTTGATGGCAACCGTCGCTCCCGGAGCGATGGCGGCCACAGAGTCGGTGAGGTGTAGGTCTTCGCCTGCTGCCAAGGTCGTCTGTGTGGTGATTTGGCTGACGTTACGCAGCTTCCGCCCTTTTGCGCTGCAAGGCCTCACAGACAGCGCCAGGCCAATGATGGCCAGCAGTAAACTCAGTCTTATGGGAATTCGATTCATGACTTTTAGGTTTTTCAACCGCAAAATTAAAGTAATATGCCATGCGTAAGGATGAAAAATACGTAAAACGGATAGAATTATATTTCACTTATATTTCACCTCACCCTTTTGGAGGCCAATAACGCATGATTCCCCCTTGACCTATGCCTGCCCCGCCTGGTCCAGATATTCGGAAGGCAAACAGCCGAAGTCTTTCTTGAAACAGGATGAAAAATACTTCGGGTCATTGTATCCCACCGCATAGGCCACCTCGGAGATGAGGGCCTGCGGGTTTTGCTTCAGCAGTTCGCAAGCCGCCTGCATGCGTATGGAACGGATAAACCCCGATGTGCTCTTGCCCGTCAGGGCACGTAGCTTCTTGTAGAGTGTCGACTTGGACGTGCTCATCTCCTCGGCGAAGGCCGGCAAGTCGAATGAGGCGTCGTTGAGATGTCGCTGCACGACCGCTATGCACTGCTTGATGAAGTCCTGGTCAGAGCCGCTCAACTTCACGTCCTTGACATTGCCAAAGAGCATCTCTGACACTTCCTGCGTGTTTTTCTGTCTTTGCTGCAGCAGGTTTTGCACCCGTGCCATGAGCACAGAGGTGTTGAAAGGCTTGGTGATGTAGGCGTTGGCGCCGACATGGTAGGCCGTCTCACGGTCTTCGTCGTCACGCTTGGCAGTGAGCATGATGACCGGACAGTTCTCGAGACGCTTGTCTTCGCGCAGCCTGCGTGTCAGCTCCATACCGTCCATGACAGGCATCATGATGTCCGTCACGATGAGGTCGATGGTGTCATGGTTGGCAATCTCCAGTGCTTCCTGCCCATTGTAGGCGGTCAGCACGCGGTAGTCATTCGAAAGGAGCCTCTCTATCATGCGTAGCAGGTCCTCGTTGTCCTCCACCACCAGTATGGTGGCCTCCTTGTCCCTTTTGTTTCCTGCGTAGGAGGCGGGCTGCGCCTCGTCGTGTGTGAGCATGAGCGATGTGGAGTCATCGATCTCATCCACCTGATAGGCTTCCTTATTAATAGGTATGGTCACGGTGAACGTGCTGCCTTTGCCGCGTTCACTCTCCACGCGGACCGAGCCGTGATGCAGGGTGACGAGGTCCTTGACCAGCGAGAGGCCGATGCCCGTCCCGTAAGTGTTGAAGCGGCGGTGCTCACCCTCGTAGAAACGTGTGAAGAGACTGCTTAACTTGTCGTTGGCGATGCCCTCGCCGCTGTCGCTGACGCGTATGACAGCCAGGGCCTGCTCCCCGTGGAGGGTCACCTGTATCCATCCGCCAGTGTGGTTGTACTTGGTGGCATTGCTGATGAGGTTGTAGAGAATCTTGTCGAGCGCGTCGGTGTCGAAGTAGCCGACCATCTCCGTGTCGGGCATGTTGAGCTCCAACTTGATACCCTTGCTGTTGGCCAAGGGTCTGATACTCTCTATCTCCTTGTTCACGAAGGCTGTCAGGCTCCCTCTTTCCACCCTCAGGTGCAGGTTGCCCGTCTCCGACTTCCTAAATTCCAATATCTGTTGCAACAGGCGCATGAGGCGGTTGGTGTTGTTGTCGATGACCTTGAACGATGCCTCGTCCTCCGGATGTTCCTTCTTCAGGTTGCTCACCGTGGCCAGCACCACGGTGAGGGGCGTCATGAGATCATGCGTGATGTTGGTGAAGAACTGCAGTTTCTTGTGGTTCAGTATTTCAATGTTCTTGTTTTCCATGCGTGCCATCTGTATCTCGCGGCGGCTCTCCTCGCGGGTCCTGTAGTAGCGCAGCGCCAGCCATGTGGCACAGGCAGCGGTCAGCACGTAGAGCACGAAGGCATACCAGCGCAGATACCAGGGTGCCATGACGTGTATGCCCAGCTGTTGCACCTCGTCGCTCCAGTTGCCGTTGTCGTCCGTCGACCGCAGGAGGAAGGTGTAGTCGCCCGACGGCAGGTTGGTGTAGTTGACCTGATGGACACCGACATCGGCGTAATGCCATTCCTTATCGTAGCCCTGCAGCTTGTAGGCGAACCGCACGTCGTTGGCGTTGTTGTAGTTCATCGACGACAGTTCGATGGTCACGTCGCGCTGTCCGTAGGCCAGTGTGATGCTGTCGGTGTATGGGGGCAACAATGTGCTGACGGCCATCCGGTCCGTACTGTCCATGTCAGCCAGTGGCGTGTTGAAGATCTTGATGTCAGCGATGTGCGCCATGGGCTTGCCCGCCTTTGAGCGCAGGTGCCGTTCCTCAAAGGTGGCATAGCTTCCCGTCCCGCCAAAGCAGATGGTGCCTTGTGGCGACACAGCGGCCAGGTGGTTGCCGAAGACGTCATCGCCCAGCACCTCAGTGCGCGAGAACATCTTGATGCCCGTCACCTGTCCCTGCTCATCGGCGGTGAAACGGGTCAGGCCGTTGCGCGACGAGAGCCATAAGCTGCCGTCGTGGCTTTCCACCAGTCCGTAGACCTCCTCGTCGGGTATGCCCACGTGCTGGTTCATCGTCTCGAAGACGTCACGCTTCGGGTCATAGCGCAGCAGGCCGGCGTCGCGTGTGCAGGCCCATACGTTTCCCTTGCGGTCTGCCACGACCGTTGTCACATTCTTGAATCGATAAGACGAGCCGCTCAGTCCTTCGTAACGTTTCATCCTGAGCGCTCCAGGCTGCTTCAGGCTACCGCTGAGTCTCACCAGGCCATCACCCTTGGTGCCCAACCAATAGTTGCCCCGCCTGTCGCGAGCCATGGTGCGCACCCGCATGTTGGTGAGGGGACGCAATCGGGGTGAAGACAGGTATGCGCCGTCACCCTCCTCGTAGAGCACGCTCACGCCGCGCCATGTGCCGATGAGCAGATGCCCCTCAGGAGTGTGGAGGAAGGAGTAGATGCAGTTGTCCTTGAGCCAAGGCGTGTTGCCCACGTTGTACTCACGGATGATCCGTCCGCCCTGCGCCACCAGCACGCCCTTTCGCTCGGTGGCGATGAGCGTGGTGCCGTCGTCGGCAAACGCTGTGGCGTAGGTGGTGCCGTCGACGGGTATGTTGTGCCATTGGCCGGCTGGTCCCTTATAGATGATGCCATTGTTGTGCAGGGTGATCCACAAGACGCCATCGGGTGCATAGGCCAATGCGTTGATGTAATCGTATGAGAAGTAAGGCGCGGGGAGGGATAGCTGCTGGAACCGCTGGTGTGTGGGTGCGGCGATGACGAATCCACGGTCGGGGGCATAGATCCATAAGGCCCCTCGGGTATCGGCAAACTGGAAGGAGGCCCCTCGTCCGAAGAAGTTGGGCGGTAGTGTGCCGCCCTCCGGCAAGGCGCAGACCTGATGGCCCTGATAGGTGGCCAACCCGATATTGGTGCCTATCCACACCGTGGCCGATGAGGGTGAGCCCGTGAGGCTCCACACAATGTCAGACGGCAAGCGCCCGCCCGTGCCCAGGCGGTCGTAGTGCCTCACGCGCAGTGGTCGTCCCGTGTCGTAAGGATTGTCGATGACAAACAGCCCCTTGCCCCAAGTGCCCACGAAGAGTTGGCCATCGCCTCGCATATAGACGGTCTGGGCCGAGTTGAGGTCGTTGAACTTGGGCATCTCGTACCATTGGCCCGTACGCTGGTTGAGCCTGTAGAGTCCCTTGTCCCAGGTGCCAAACCACAGGAAGCCCCGCTTGTCCTCACAGATGGAGGTGACCGAGCAGTGGGGTATCTTGGCGTTGCCCCGCTGGTTGCAGTAGAGCACAAACGAATCGGCGCGCTGGTCGTAGCGATAGAGCCCTCCCTCGGTGCCCACCCACAGCTCGCCATTGCTGCCGCGGTAGAGGCGGCTGACGGAGTTGGAGTTGTCGAAGTCGCGGAGCAAATAGTGCTGCGTGATGCCAAGGCTGAGACTCATGCGGTTCATGCCCCTGCGGGTACCCACCCACAGGATGTCGTGTCCGTCATCACTGAGTGCCGTAATCTCATTGGAAGTGAAGAAGTTGGGGCGAAGCAAACTGCTGGCGTAGCGCTTCACGTGAAATCCGTCGTATCGATAGAGACCGTTGTCGGAACCTATCCACATGAAGCCCAACGGGTCCTGGTGGATCACTCGTGTGGTGTTGAACGGTATCTTGGTGTTTCCCGAGAAGGGCAGGAGTGCCAGTTGGTTGGGGGAAGCAGTCACTTGTGCACACAATCGGTCACCTGTGCACAACAGTGAGAGTGTCAGTAGGAAGGTAGGGAAAAGTGTGGAGAGTTTCATATATTAAGGTATAGGATTAGGAAGATTGCTTGGCGACAGGAGTGTGGCGTGCTACTCGTCACTTGCCCCGGGCCTTCTTCCTGATTGACACCAACTTGGCATGGTGACTCTTGGCAGCCTTCTGTCCAAGGTCTATCATGGCTCGTATGTCATCCGTCTTGAAGCTGGTCACGCCGTAGCCCTTGAGCGTGGGGTTGATACATAGGTCTGCATCCTTGCGGTTTCGGTTGTAGTTGACGAAGTCGGGGCGCTGGCGGAGCCACTTCAGGCCCTTGCCCATGAACTTCTTGATCTTCTTGGGCACGAAGTCGGGATGCTTGTTCTGAGTGAGGTCTATGGCTATGACCAGGTCAGCGCCCATGGCTCGCGCCACGTCCACGGGCAGGTTGTTGACCAACCCGCCGTCGAGCATGCGCAGCGTGTCGATGCGCACAGGCTTGAATACCCCCGGTATGGCCATGCTGGCGCGCATGGCAAGGGGCAGGTCGCCGTGGGCCAAGGCCACGCTCTGGCCTGTGACCACATCGCACGCCACGGCTCGGTAGGGGATGGGCATGTGGTCGAAGTCGATGGAGTCGGGGTACTGGCCGGGGCCTCTGTATGCGTCCTTGACGGTGAGGAGCGAGTCGAGAAACTGCAGCACGCCCACGCCGCGCATCAGACCGATTCCCTTGATCTCTTTCACTTTCTCTTCGCGCTTGGCTTTGCGGTCGTTGAACAGGGTCAGCCAGTCTTGGTGGGTGAAGAGCGAATCGAGCTCCTGGGCACGGTAGCCTGCCGAGTAGAGGCCGCCGACAATGGATCCGATGCTGGTGCCCACGATGAAATCAACGGGCACACCGACGCGCTCTATCTCCTTGAGCACACCTACCTCTGCGGCACCTTTCGCACCTCCGCCACCGAGCACCAGGGCCACCTTGAGGCGTTTGTGTGACTTGCCGAGGGCGGGAGTGGCCCACCACGATAGCGCAATGATGCCCATCAAGCACAGGGCAAATGATTTGAGAAATGGTTTCGTCATGGTCAATTCATATGGGTTTTAGTCTATACTGACGTGCAGTCTATCTTATTGCAAAGATACGTAATTTTCGGCTTCGCAGTATCGCGAGGGCGAATAATTGTTTCCTTTTACGTATAATTCGACATGAACGAAAGCAAATCAGATGTATGGCCATCTTTTTCGGCTTTCCCTGATTTTGGGGTGCCGAGATCCATGGCTTGAATGTAAACCCATATAAACCCAATTAAACCGCTCACGCCAGTCATCCGTCCCTGTCCCACGGAGTGAAGCAGCACATCGTGCGAGACATGCGTGAGCGGTTTACCCAATCTGCAGTCCTACTGCGTGAGCGGTTTAACCTGGTTTATGGC
>DJOV01000001.1 GCA_002437285.1 Prevotella sp. UBA6429
CGGCCCATGCCGCAAACAGTAGCATGGCGGCTGTCGCCGCCTTCCCGCACCCCTGGCCATAAACCAGATTAAACCGCTCACGCGGTAGAATTACAAACTGGGTAAACCGCTCACGCATGTCTCGCACGATGTGCTGTTTACATTCAGGCCATGGGTCTTGTCACTCCAAATTCCGGAAGAGCCATTTTTTCGCGTTCTATTTCAACTACATTCCGTGATAAACTGTTTGACAAAAAATCATGACAAACGTATCGCCTGACTTTTTGCGGTTTCCAAAGATGTTGCAATCCATGCGACAAATTAGATAGAAGAGTGCTAATACTGTTTCATATAAAGAACGTTTTGCCTGCCGTTGCAACGAAAAGAAAATAAAAAGAGACAGTTTGAAAGGCGTGATACGTGATTTTTTCTTATCTTTGCATCCGAGAAACCTATTTATAACCACCATACAACGATTCGCACATCATGAAACCGCGACACCTATTGTTCACCGGCATGCTTGCCATCACGGGGGCCACTGTGGCCACCGCCCAGAGCCGTCTCTATCCCCATCATTTCGACCTTTCCGAGGTGACGCTTCTTGAAAGTCCGTTCAAGACAGCCATGGACCTGAACATCAAGACTCTTTTGGAATATGACGCAGACCGGCTGCTGACACCTTTCGTCCGGCAGGCCGGGCTCCACATCGGCCAGTATGCCGACTGGACCACCCGGCACCCCATCTTCACCAACTGGGGCGACGCCTCATTCGACCTCTCTGGCCATGTGGGCGGCCACTACCTCAGCGCGCTCGCGCTGGCCTACGCCGCCTGCCATGACAGTGCGACGAAGCAACAGCTCAAGGAACGTCTTGACCACATGCTCGCCGTTCTCGCCGACTGCCAGAAGGCCTTCGATGACAACAAGGAAGGGCTGTACGGCTATCTCGGCGGGCAGCCTATCAATGATGATTGGAAGAAAATGTTTGCGGGCGACATCTCCGCCTTCCGCAACCATCGCGGCTGGGTGCCCTTCTATTGTGAGCACAAGGTGCTCGCTGGCCTGCGTGACGCCTATCTCTATGCGGGGAGCGAGGAGGCTGGAGCGATGTTTCGCAAGCTCTGCGACTGGAGCGTCAATGTCGTAGCCAAACTGTCCGACAGCACCATGCAGACTGTGCTCGACACCGAGCACGGAGGCATGAACGAGGTGCTGGCCGACGCTTACGCCATCTTTGGTGACACCAAATACCTGGAAGCCGCCGAGAAATACAGTCACAAGACCATGCTCAACGGCATGCAGACCGTCAACACGACTTTTCTCGACGGTAGGCACGCCAACACCCAGGTGCCGAAGTACATCGGATTCGAACGTGTCTACGAGGACAGCAACGCCAAGACGGCTTACGCCAAGGCCGCCGAGAACTTCTGGGCCGACGTGGCACACAACCGGACCGTGTGCATCGGCGGCAACAGCGTGAACGAGCATTTCCTCGCCGCCAATGCCGGCAACCGCTACATCGACCAGCTCGACGGACCCGAAAGTTGCAACACCAACAATATGCTCAAGCTCTCGGAGATGCTCTCCGACCGCACTCACGATGCTCGCTATGCCGACTTCTATGAGTATGCCACGCTCAACCACATCCTCTCGACGCAGGACCCCACGACAGGCGGATACGTCTATTTCACCACCCTGCGCCCGCAGGGCTACCGCATCTACTCGCAGGTCAACCAGGGCATGTGGTGCTGTGTGGGCACCGGCATGGAGAACCACAGCAAGTATGGCCACTTCGTCTACACCCACGATGGTGACTCAGTGCTCTACGTGAACCTCTTCACGGCGAGCAAGCTCGATGCAGGCAACTTCGTCCTGACGCAGCAGACGCGGTATCCCTATTCGCAGACCACGCAGCTGACTGTCGGCAAGAGCGGTCGCTACACCCTCGCAGTGCGCCACCCGTGGTGGGCCGGTGATGGCTACGCCGTCTCGGTCAATGGCAAGCGTCAGGACATCAGTGTGGAGAAGGGTGCCGCTTCCTATGCCCGGGTGACCCGGAAATGGAAGGCAGGCGATGTCATCACCGTGGACCTGCCCATGACGCTGCGCTATGAGGCGTGCCCCAACTATACCGACTATGTCGCCTTTGAGTATGGTCCCGTGCTCCTTGCCGCGCAGACCACGGCGCGCGACCGGGCTGACGCCGACACCACAGGGCTGGCCGTCGAAAAGCTACAGAATGAGTATGCCGGAGAGGGACGCATGGATCATGCGCCAGGCAGCAGAGGGCAGGCCAAGGGCCTTGTCGACTCGCCCATGCTTATCGGCGACCGCGCCAGCGTGCTGTCGCGCGTCTCGGCTATTGACACGTCAAGACTGGAGTTTGCCATCGACGCTTCGCGTGAGGCCACACCTGGCTACACCTGGTCCAAGCTGACGCTGCGGCCTTTCTATACCATACACCACGCCCGTTACATGTGCTACTGGTACCAGCAGACGGCCGAGAACTATGCCAACAGCGACATGGCGGCTGTCGAACAGGCGCGGAAAGACTTGGAGAAGCGCACCCTGGACTTCGTGGCGACGGGCGAGCAGCAGAGCGAGGCCGGACACGAGTACAATTATAGCGACAACTCCTCTACGGGAATGTACAACGGCGAGAACTATCGTGACGCCAAGGCCGGCGGCTATGTGCAGTTCTCTCTCTTCAATACCGCAGGAAAGACCGATAGCCTCTCCATCCTCTGCCGTTTCACCACGGCCGACCAGGGACGCAAGGCCACCCTGTGGGTCGACGGGGAGAAGATAGCCGATATCACCATTCCCAAGACCTACCAGGACGCTACCAACGGGTTCTTCAACGTGGAGTTCCCCATACCCGATGCCCTTCAGAAAGACGCGGAGGGGAAAGCCAAACGGAAGTTTGTGGTGAAGCTGTCGGCCTCTGAAGGCACGCTGATGCCCGGCCTCTATTATCTCAGGCTCATGAGCGGCTATGCTGGGATAACCAATCCCTATCGTTTCGTGGCCTCGGAGTGGACCACGGGCGACACCAGGAGGCTGTCGCCCTCAAGCATCACCTACGACACATCTGCCAACACCATCCGCGTTGCCAGCAGCGGCAACAACAATGTGTGCCTGACGCTTGATCACAACAACGCGCACTATGCCATTGCCTCCAGGCAGAAGTATCTCGTCGTTGTCGGGCAGAACTTGAGTCTCGCCGACGGGGCGTCGTACCTGTGGTGGCTCAACGGATGCAACAAGGGGTCGCAGGTGAGGCCCACTGTGGCGCGTGATGTGCAGGTGGGGGGCGACCGCTGCCAAGTCATCGCGTGGGACATGACGCAGAGTGGTATCGCCGACAACATATCCACCTTGGGCAACACCGATATTACCAGTGGGCAGACCATCTTCGGCCTGACCTCCACCACGGGCTTGTCGGTCATCCGTGACATCGCCTTTGCGGAGAGTGTCGACAGCGTGATGACCGCAATAGCCGGCGTGAAGGCGGGCGGAGACAAGTCGCAAGCCCTGTACACGGTCGACGGGAAGAAAGCTGGCAAGGCAACAAGAGGAGTCTATGTCACCAAACATAAAAAGATAGTTTTCTAAGAAAGCACCATCGCTTACGAAAACACTTTGTACATTTGCAAGCGGGGAACTAAAGAGTGTTTCCAAAAGTCAGACCTAAAACATGAAGCCTTATGTAAATGAAGTTGATGGCTTGTTTGCTTCTTTCCATTGCTCCTTTGTCCACACTGGCGCAAAGCCAGGTCGGCTTCGCCTATGATGCGGCAGGCAATCGGGTGAAGAAGGAGCTCAATGTCAGTCCGCCTCAAAAATATGTGGGCAAGTTTGAGGGTGTTAATGTCTTTGAAAGTCGCAAGTTGGGGGACATAAGAATTGGCCGTTATAGTGCTGTTACTATTCCCGAACGTGGCATCATTGCTGCGGACGGCGTGTTTACAAGTCAGATGGAAAAAGGGTTAGCGATGATGCAACATGAATTTGGGCATGTCTTGCAATATCGTGAATTTGGCTCTTTTGCTTACTGGCAAATAATAGCACCTGCAAGTTTAGTAAATGCTGCGCACTAAGCCTCGATGGTTTATATAAGAATAAAAATGTGACAATCCGAAGGGTGACGATTGGTAACTCGTCATCGCCACCCGATGAGGCCATCCTGTGCTTTTCCTAAATGTGTAAAGGCACAAGGCGTCGGTGTGTTGGCGTTGCGTTGTCTTAGGCCAATTCCAGGCCCAGTGCGGCCCGCAGTTTCTCGATGGCCGGGTTGGCCTGTCTCAAGTGGTCGAAGAGCTCGCGCTTGGTATAGGCGTGCTTCATCTCCGATGCCTCGGCCAGCCGCAGCGTCAGTTCGATGTTCTTGTTGTGAAGCCGCTGACGCATGGTGGCGCGTATGTTGCCCCGTATCTCGTTGATTTGTTGCAACAAGATCTCGTTGTCGATCGCCGCTTCGATGTTGGGGTAGGTGGTGATGTGGGGCGTGATGTTCTTCAGTCGAGCCGCCAGTCCCACGTATTGTTGGGGCATGCGGTTGCACATCAACGTCCACTCCATGCTGAGCTCCTCTTCCGTAAAGGGCTTCTCCGTCTGTTGCTCCTTGGCCGCCTTGTCGTCTTCAGGCATGGCCGCCTTGAGGTAGTCGGGCTGCTGGGGCTTGTTCCTTAGGTCATTGAAGGTAATGTTGCCTGCCCCTTTGATGTTGAAGCGCATGGAGCCCAGCGCTCCCGTGAGCTTTGCCGGCGAGACGGTGGGCACCTTGGGTGCTTCGTTGGTCACGGGCTGAGGCGCATGTTGAGAGGGAGCGGCCGTCTGTCGGGCCGCCCTTGCAAGAGTCTTCCCGGCCCCGGCCACCTGCGCTGCCGTTGTGGGTTGGGATTTCATGAGGTTCTTGAACAGGGATTTCAGTCGCTTAGGGCTACGCCCCGCACCCGCCGCATCGTCATCGTCGGGCTGCGTGATCTGTGCCACGCGGATGAGTGTCAGTTCCACCAGCAGGCGCTTGTTGCTGCTCTGCCTGTAGTTCACGTCACACTCGTTCATGATGCGCAGCGCCTTGTAGAGGAAGGGCAGCGGGCACTTCTTGGCCTGCTCCTGGTAGCGCTGGCGTTGGGTGTCGCTGGTCTCCAGCAGCGGCAGCGTCTGCGGGTCGCGCGCCATCATCACGTTGCGCACGTGAGAGGCCAGGCCGTTGATGAGGTTGCCACCGTCGAACCCCTTGGCGATGATGTTATTGAGCAGCACCATGATGTCGCTCACCTTGTTGTCGAGCGAGAGGTCGATGATGCGGAAGTAGTTGTCGGCATCGAGCACGTTGAGATCTTCGATGACCTTGTCATAGGTGATGTTGCCCTGGCAGAAACTGCTCACCTGGTCGAAGATCGAGAGAGCATCGCGCATGCCGCCGTCAGCCTTCTCGGCAATGACGCTGAGTGCCTCCTCCTCATAGGTGATGCCCTCCTTGGCAGCCACCATCTTCAGGTGGCCGATAATCTTGGGCACTGTCATGCGCTCGAAATCGTAGATCTGGCAGCGCGAGAGGATGGTAGGCAGAATCTTGTGCTTCTCTGTGGTGGCGAGGATGAAGATGACATGCTGCGGTGGCTCCTCCAGGGTCTTCAGGAAGGCGTTGAAGGCTGCCGGTGAAAGCATGTGCACCTCGTCGATGATAAACACCTTGTACTTGCCCACCTGTGGTGGGATGAGTGTCTGCTCCATCAGTGTCTTGATGTTTTCCACCGAGTTGTTGCTGGCGGCGTCAAGCTCAAAGATGTTCATCGATCGGCCTTCGTTGAAAGCCTTGCAGTTTTCGCACTCGTTGCATGCCTCTCCATCGGCCGAGGGCGACGAGCAGTTGATGGCCTTGGCAAAGATGCGGGCGCAAGTGGTCTTGCCGACGCCTCGCGGACCGCAGAAGAGGTATGCGTGGGCCAGCTTGCCACTCTTCACGGCGTTCTTCAGCGTTGTGGTCAGGGCATCTTGTCCCACCACCGACGCGAACGTCATCGGACGGTACTTGCGGGCCGAAACAATGTAGTTGTCAGTCATGTGTAGTCTGGTGGTTTGTCCTTGCAAAGTTAGTGCAATTTGCAGGAAGGGCAAAACAAAAAACATGATTTCTTTTGCTTTTTCACTGATTTGCATTAACTTTGCAACAACTTACACCAAAGAGGATGAGCACCAAGATCAACGTCGTTTTGAGTCTCCTGTCCCGCTACAAATACGTCATTACGATTGTGGTGGGAGTGGCCGTTGTTGGTTTTATCGATGACAACAGCCTGTTGCGCCGTTTCAAGTACGACCTGCAAATCAGTGAGCTGAGAGACGAGATCAAGGCCTACAACCAGAAGAACGAGGCCATCGTCAGGCAGTTGCGCGCTGTGCAACGCAACCCCAAGGCCATCGAGAAAATTGCCCGTGAGCGATACTTCATGAAGGCCGACGACGAGGACATCTTTGTGCTCAGCACCGACCGCCAGCCCGATGCCGACGGTCTGGTGGATAATAGTGACAACGATGAAACAGCTCAGTAAAATCCAAACACTTGTTTTCATGCTCGGCGGGGCGCTGATGGTTGTCGGTGCCGGTTGCTTTGCCTTCATGTGGCAGCAGCAAGCCGTCTGTTGGGTGTTCCTTTTGGGCACCGTCCTGTTCTCCGTCATGCAGATGATGCAGACCTATGAGGGCAAGGAGTTGACCGTCAAGCGGCTGAAGCGCATCCAGAGCTTGGCTGACATCCTGTTTGTGGTGGCCGGCATCTTGATGGTCGACACGGCATGGGGCTTCTTCAAACCTATGTTCTCGGATATCTTCACCTATTATAATTGTGTTTACAACAAGTGGGTGGTCGTGTTGCTCATTGCCGCCATTGTGGAAGTCTACACCATGCACAGGCTCGACCATGAACTTTCCAAAAAAAACATAAAAGAATAGGTAATACATTTAAATTGCATAAATTTTTTTTCGCACCTCGCAAATACATATTATCTTTGTGTTGCTTGAACAGAATGTTTTTATGAATAAATTCTTGTATGCGATAGCCAGCATATTGGCTCTCACCTCTTGTGCCAACACTTTCGACATCAATGGCACGACGAACGTTTCAACGCTCGACGGGCAGAAACTGTACTTGAAAGTGTTTAAGGACACAACCCTGAAGAACCTCGACTCATGTGACGTGGTGCATGGGCAGTTCCAGTTTGAGGGCTCCATCGACTCGGTGAGGGTGGCAACCATCTACCTCAACGAGACCAGCGGCCTGCCTGTGGTGCTCGAGGGAGGAGATATCCAGGTCAAGATAGACAACATGCAAGAAAGTGTCACGGGAACGCCACTCAACGATGCGCTCTCGGCTTTCAGGAGCAAGTTCACGCAACTCACCAACCAAAGCATGGAACTCGTGCACAAGCACGACCAAGCCATCATGAACGGTAGCGACATGAGCGTTGTCAACGCACGGCTGGCCCGTGAGAACGAGGAGATCAACGCCAAGATGGATAAGCTCGTCACCTCTTTTGTGACGGAGAACTTCGACAACGTCCTCGGTCCCTACGTCTTCATCAACACCTGTGTCAACCGTTATGAGGTACCCATGCTCGATGCTTGGATAGAGGATATCATGAGCAAGGCTACAGACAAGTTCAAGAACGATCCGCAGGTGAAGGAGTATTACAAGGCCGCACAGGAGAACCAGAACATCATGAACGGCATGAAGGACATGCCGGCGCAGGCTCCCGCCCAGCAGGTGGCGCCCCCGCAAGACGGCCCCACGCCCAATCAGATGGCAGCCCCGCAGGGCCAGCCTGGCGAAGCTCCCGCACAGACGGAATAATCATTCATGGCGGTCTTCGCCATCCCCATGCCATGGTGAGCCATGCGTGGGAATGAGTTGGTGAGTTCCGCATAAACCCATTTCAGATGATGAGAACAATCATTGAGGGAGGACAGGTCGTTAATGAGGGCGAGACCTTTGAAGGATCCGTGATCATTGACGATGACCGCATCGCTGAGGTCGTGAAAGGAAAGGAAACACCCCGTGGCATCTTTGACAGACGGTTGGATGCCACGGGGTGCTTTGTGTTGCCCGGAATTATCGACAGCCATGTCCACTTTCGTGAGCCTGGACTGACGGCGAAAGCCGACATCGACAGTGAGTCGCGTGCAGCGGCCTATGGAGGGGTCACGTCGTTTTTTGACATGCCCAACACCGTGCCGCAGACCACCACGCTCGACGCCTGGCGTGACAAGATGCGCCGCGGACAGGAGGAAAGCCATGTCAACTACGCTTTTTTCTATGGCGCGACCAATGACAACGCATCCTCTTTCAGCCAGCTCGACAAGACCCGCTTGCCCGGCATCAAACTTTTCATGGGCGCATCCACGGGCAACATGCTCGTGGATAGGCTCGGTTCGCTCATCGATGTCTTTCGCACCTGCGCCACGCTCGGCCTTCCGCTGATGAGCCACTGTGAGGACTCAACCATCATCGACCAAAACATGAAGCGCACGAAGGAAGCCTATGGCGATGACCCTCCCGTCATGTTGCATCCGCTCATCCGCTCCGAGGAGGCTTGCTACGAGAGCTCGGCGCTCGCCGTCAACCTCGCACGGCAGTTTGGCACACACCTGCACGTGGCCCATGTCACTACAGCCAAAGAACTGCAATTGTTTGAACCTGCCAGTGAGGCAGCCGGTGATGCCTTGCCGTCCATCACGGCCGAGGCAGTCATTGCCCATTTGTGGTTCACCAATCTCGACTATCTGGAGAAAGGGGCGCTCATCAAGTGCAATCCCGCCGTGAAACGGCCCGAGGACCGCGCGGCGCTGAGGAAGGCCCTTGTCGACGGCCACATCACAACCGTCGGCACCGACCACGCGCCCCATCAGTTGAAAGACAAGCAAGGGGGATGCGCCAAGGCGGCTTCGGGTATGCCCATGTTGCAGTTCTCGCTGGTGTCGATGCTGGCGCTTGTCGACCAGGGGGTCTTGACCATCCAGCAACTGGTGAGGCTCATGTGCCACAATCCCGCTCGCCTGTTTGGCGTCAGCCAGCGCGGCTTCTTGCGTCCAGGCTACAAGGCCGACATCGTCGTTGTCAGGCCGGACGACCCGTGGACGGTCACAGAGGATCTCATACAGAGCAAGTGCGGGTGGAGCCCCATGACAGGACAACGCTATGGCTGGCGCGTCGCCAAGACCCTCTGCAATGGTCATGTGGTGTTTGACGAGGGCACGTTCGACAACCAATATCATGGCGAGGCTGTCCGCTTCCGGCTCCCCGAGGATGGGGAGAGAAAGGCCGGCGCATGAGACTGGAGTATGGTATCGGCGAGGTGCGGCCTTACATCAACTGGATCTACTTCTTCCATGCATGGAGCATGAGCGGCAAGCCCCGCGAGGAGCAGGCACGGCTGCGCGATGACGCCAACCGTGTGCTCGACCGTTGGGAGGGGCGTTACCACACGCTGGCCGTGTTCGATGTCATGGAGGCCAACAGCGACGGTGACGACCTGCTGATGGGCGGTGTGCGCATTCCCATGTTGAGGCAGCAACGGCCATCCGCCGCAGGACAGCCCACATTGTGCCTGGCCGACTTTGTCAGACCATTGTCGTCGGGCGTGGCAGATAGGGTAGGGGCCTTCGCCACCACCGTGGAGCCCAGCATGGAGCACGAGGGACGCGACGATGTCTATCAGCGCATGCTCACGCAGGTGCTCGCCGACAGGCTTGCTGAGGCCACGGCAGAGCTGATGCACCTGCAGGTGAGGCGACGCTACTGGGGCTATGCACCCGATGAGAACTTGTCGATGAGCGACTTGCATGCCGAGCGTTACCAGGGCATCCGCCCCGCAGTGGGCTATCCCTCACTGCCAGACACCAGTGTCAACTTCCTGCTCTCAGACCTTGTCGGCATGAAGCAGATAGGCATACGCCTCACGGAGGCCGGCATGATGCAGCCTCATGCATCGGTGTCGGGATTCATGTTCGCCCATCCGCAGGCCCGATATTTCAACCTTGGGAAGATAGGGGAAGACCAATTGCGCGACTATGCACGTCGCCGTGGCATCCCTGTCGAACTGATGCGCCGCTTCCTCAGTGGCAGCCTGCTGAAGTGATAACACGTTATGATAGCACGACTCATCATACCCATCATCCTGTCCATTGTGTTGCCCGATCTCTATATCGATTGGCACCATTGGCGCCACCGCCACGGTTATGGCTGGTGGCAGCGTGCGCTGTGGTGGGCGCCGGGGATGGCGATGCTGGTCTATTCCGTGGCGCTGGCCACCATCCGCAATTTTGTGCCCGACGACCTGACATGGGTCAATGTCTACATGATTCTCATGGGACTGATCGTTGTCCCCAAGGCGCTTTTCACGATCTGCTCGGGCTTCGGCTATCTGTGTTGCCGGCTCTGCGGTGGGCACCGCAACTGGGGAAACATGTTGGCGCTGGTGCTCATCGTGTTCAACTGGTATGTGCTGGTCTATGGTTTCACGGTTGGCTTTGGCAAGTTGGAGGTGAGGCATGTCGACCTCTATTTTGACGACCTCCCGCCAGCCTTCGACGGATATCGCATCGTACACTTCACCGATGCTCATGTGGGCACGTTGGAGACGCGAGACATAGGCTTGTTGCGACGAGACATCGACAGCATCAACGCGCAGCACGCCGATCTCATCGCTTTCACCGGCGACTTGCAAAACATACGGCCGCAGGAGATTCAGCGTGCACAAGGACTGTTGTCCACGCTAAGTGCGCGCGATGGTGTCGTCTCTGTGTTGGGTAACCACGACTATAGCAAATATGTGCATGAGACACCCCAAAAGGAAGCCGCCAACCGGGCTGAGACCATCGCCCGGGAGCGTCAGTGTGGCTGGCGGTTGTTGCTCAATGAGCATCTCGCCATCCGGCGCGGGCAAGACACCATCGTGATTGCTGGCGAGCAAAACTTTGGCGACCCGGACAGTGCCAACTTCCGGAAGACCATGCGGGGAGTGGGCGAGCAAGCCTTCACCATCATGCTGCAACACAACCCTGCGGCGTGGGACAAGACCATCGTGCCGACAGGTCGCGTGGCACTCACGCTCAGCGGACACACGCATGGCGGACAGATGTCGGTCCTCGGCTGGAGACCCACTTGCCTGGCTTATGCCGAGGACTATGGGCACTACACGCAGGGACGCAGCCAGCTCTTCGTGTCATCGGGTCTGGGAGGACTGGTACCCTTCCGCTTTGGACTGTCACCCGAAATAGTAGTAATAACCTTACATAAAATCTGAAAAAATGAAATTTGTCTATCGTCTTTATCAGCTTTGTGTCGTGCTGCCCGTCTTCTTGTTGGCGTCAGTCGTGACTGCCCTGACGACAGTCGTCGGATGCCTCCTGGGTAACGGACATTTCTGGGGTTATTACCCCGGCAAGTATTGGTCACGCCTGGTGGTGCGCTTGTTGTTCCTGCCTGTCAGGGTCGAGGGACGTGAGAATCTGCGCGAGGGACAGTCGTATGTCTTTGTGGCCAATCACCAGGGAGCGTTCGACATCTTCTTGATTTACGGATACTTGAACCGCAACTTCAAGTGGATGATGAAACGCTCGCTGCGCAAAGTGCCTTTCGTGGGCATGGCCTGTGAGTACGCTCACCACATCTTTGTGGATCGCAGTGGCGTGTCGAAAATCAAGGCCACCTATGACGAGGCGCGCGAGGTGTTGCGCGACGGCATGTCGCTGGTGGTCTTTCCGGAGGGCGCCCGCACGTTCACCGGACACATGGGCAAGTTTCGCCGTGGGGCGTTCATGCTCGCCGACGAATTGCAACTGCCCGTCTGTCCGCTGACCATCAACGGCTCTTTCAATGTCATGCCACGCACACGCGACTGGCATTGGGTGACATGGCATCCGCTCACGCTCACCATACACAAGCCCATTGAACAGAAAGGCAAGGGACGTGAGTTTGAAAAGGAAATGGAAACGGCGTGCTATAAGGCCATCATGGGTGGCTTGGTGCCCGAATATCAGGGATATGTGGAAAATACAGACCAGTGAGAGCAGACTTTCTCCAGTGTCAGAATTTTTTAGAGGGGCACCTTGTTTTTCCATGGAAAGATTTGGCGCTTCCTACTTTATTTTATAATTTTGCAAGAAAAGGTGTGCCTATTGGCAGGCACTTTCACTAACAAACCTTCTATTTACTATGCATGAAAGTGATTCGATAGTTATCATTCCCACATACAACGAGAAAGAGAACATGGAGAACATCATCCGTGCGGTATTCTCGTTGGATAAGTGCTTCCACATTCTCGTCATTGATGACGGCAGTCCCGACGGCACCGCCGACATCGTGAAGCGCCTGATGCGCGACGAGTTTGCCGACCGGTTGTTCCTTGTGGAGCGCTCGGGCAAACAGGGCCTCGGCACCGCTTACATCGCAGGATTTAAGTGGGCCTTGGCGCGCCAGTATGAGTATGTCTTCGAGATGGACGCTGATTTCAGCCACAATCCCCATGACCTGCCCCGTCTCTACGCCGCTTGCCATGACGAGGGAGCTGATGTGGCTGTGGGCTCTCGCTACATCACGGGCGTGAACGTGGTCAACTGGCCGATGGGGCGTGTGCTGATGAGTTATTTCGCGTCGCAATATGTGCGCTTCGTGACAGGCATAGACGTACACGACACCACCGCCGGTTTCGTCTGTTATCGCCGACGTGTGCTTGAGACCATTGAGTTTGACAAGATCCGCTTCAAGGGGTATGCTTTCCAGATTGAGATGAAGTACACCGCCTATCGCATCGGATATAAGATCAAGGAGGTGTCGGTGGTCTTCGTCAACCGCAAGGAGGGTACCAGCAAGATGAGCGGAGGCATCTTCAGTGAGGCGCTCTTTGGCGTCATGAGGCTGAGGCTCGACGGTTGGTTCCGCAACTATCCAAAGATAAAGAATTGAGGTGGATTCTATAAATTACCACCATAACGATATAAAAAAAACAGTGGATTGCGTTTTGCCATCTTTTGGTCTCTTTTTGGCCCGTTCCGTCAGCTTGCTCGGTCACATAGCCCGCTATGCTCCCTCACGCGCTAACGAAATGACCTCAAAAAGAGCATCAAAATCTGACAAAGCTAATTTATAGAACCCACCTTGAATTTAAACGACATCCAGAAACTCTATGGCACCTTGCCTCAGGCAGGTGCCATGCTTCATTCGCTGGGAGACAGATCGCTAAGAGACGTTTTCCTGCAGGGGTTGTTGGCCTCTTCCGCCCCCATGCTTTTTGGCGGGGTGGCCCGGCGTTTGCGTCGTGATGTGGTGTTTGTGCTGGCAGACGCTGATGAGGCCGGATACTTCTACAATGACCTCAACGGCCAGCAGGCCAGCGGTCCCGAGTCTTCTTCTTCCGCTCCCGTGCAGCCTTACGAACCCCTGTTCTTCCCATCGAGCTATCGCCGTGCCGTGAAATATGGCCAGCGAGATGCGGCCAATGGCATCTTGCGCACTGAGGTGCTGGCCAAGGTGGCCGCCCATGCCGCCCCGGCGAGCGGCACGCCGCAAGAGGCTCGTCGGCCGCTGTTCATCGTGACTTACCCCGAAGCATTGGCTGAGCTGGTCGTGTCGCAGACGCATCTCGATGAGCGGCGTGTGTCGTTGAAAGCCAACCAGACCATCGATGTCACAGACTTGGTGCACCGCTTGCGCGACTTGGGTTTCAAGGAGGTCGATTATGTCTATGAGCCCGGACAGTTTGCCCAGCGCGGAAGCATACTCGACATCTATTCCTTCTCCAGCGAACTGCCCTTCCGCATCGACTTCTTTGGTGATGAGGTGGACACCATCCGTACGTTCACGGTGGAGGACCAGCTGTCGAAAGACCGCAAAACAGAGATAGAGATAGTGCCCGAGTTGGCGTCGTCGACCACTGAGAAGGTGCCCTTCCTGGAGTTCCTGCCCGATGATGCCGTGTTGGCGATGAAAGACTTGGCCTTTGTGCGCGACACGATAGAGCGCATCTACAATGAGGGCTTCTCCTCGCAGGCGCTCACCGAACGTCTCGAAGGGGCCACCGAGATGGAGCAAGAGCAGATACGGAGCGACATGACGCGCGACATGAACCTGTGTACATCGTCCCGGTTCATGCGTGATGCCGACCGATTCCAACACGTCTTCTTCGGTCCTTCAGTGACCGATTCATCCTCCTCGTCAGGCACGCAGGCGCTCACGGCCAACCGTGAAAGTGTGCACATCAGCTTTCACACCACCCCCCAACCCTTGTTTCACAAGAACTTTGACCTGCTCCGCCAGGCCCTTGAGGACTATCTCCTCCAGGGTTACAAGATTTACATCCTGGCGGACAGCGTGAAGCAACAGGAGCGCCTGAAGGACATCTTCGACGAGACTGGGGCCGATCCCGAACGGTCCGCCTCCAACGCCCAACGCTCGCGCATCACGTTCACGCCAGTTGACAAGACGGTGCATGAAGGGTTTGCCGACAACGACTTGCACGCTTGCTTCTTCACCGATCATCAGATCTTCGACCGTTTCCACAAGTATAATCTCAAGTCAGACAGTGCGCGGGCGGGAAAGATGGCCCTCACGATGAAGGAACTGCAGGAGATGGAGCCCGGCGACTACATTGTGCATGTGGACCTCGGCATTGGCAAGTTTGGCGGCTTGGTGCGGGTGCCCACGCCCGATGGAACCTACCAGGAGGTCATCCGCATCATCTACCAGAACAACGACAAGGTGGACGTGTCCATCCACTCGCTCTACAAGATTTCCAAGTATCGTCGCAGCGACACGGGCGAACCGCCCCGGCTGAGCACACTCGGCACCGGTGCATGGGAGCGCCTGAAGGAGAAGACGAAGAAGAAGATCAAGGACATAGCGCGCGATCTCATTCGCCTTTACGCCAAGCGCCGCCATGAGAAAGGATATGCCTTTTCACCCGACAACTTCATGCAGCACGAGCTGGAGGCCAGTTTCCTCTACGAGGACACGCCCGACCAGCTCCGCACCACGCAAGAGGTGAAGGCCGACATGGAGCGTGCCCAGCCCATGGACCGGCTGGTCTGCGGGGATGTGGGCTTCGGAAAGACGGAGATTGCGGTGCGTGCCGCGTTCAAGGCCGCATGCGACTCCAAGCAGGTGGCGGTCCTGGTGCCCACCACGGTGCTGGCCTACCAGCATTACCAGACGTTCCGAAAGCGTCTCAACGACTTCCCCGTCAGGGTCGATTACCTGTCGCGAGCACGGTCTGCCAAGCAGACCAAGCAGGTGCTGGCAGACCTGGAAGCGGGCAAGGTCGACATCGTCGTGGGCACGCATAAACTCTTGGGAAAGAGTGTGAAATGGCATGACTTGGGGTTGCTTATCATCGACGAGGAGCAGAAGTTTGGTGTCTCGACCAAGGAGAAGCTCCGAAAGTTGAAGACCAACATCGACACCCTCACCATGTCGGCCACACCCATCCCCCGCACCCTGCAGTTCTCTCTCATGGGCGCCCGCGACATGAGCATCATCCGCACGCCTCCTCCCAACCGTTACCCCATCCATACGGAGCTCTGCACCTTTGAGGGGAGCGTCATCGCTGATGCCATCAACTTCGAGATGAGCCGCAACGGGCAGGTCTACTTCGTGAGTGACCGCATAGCCGGGCTGACGCACATTGCCGAGGTGATTCACAAGTATGTGCCCGATGCCCGGGTGGCAATCGGTCATGGGCAGATGCCTCCGGAGAAGTTGGAGGAGATCATCATGGGCTTCATCAACTACGATTACGACGTGCTGCTCTCCACCACCATCGTGGAGAACGGCATCGACATCTCCAATGCCAACACCATCATCATCAACGACGCCCACCACTTCGGCCTCTCAGACCTGCACCAGATGCGTGGCCGTGTGGGGCGAAGCAATCGCAAGGCCTTCTGCTACCTCATGGCACCGCCACGCAGCGTGCTCACGCCCGAGGCTCGCCGGCGCCTTGAGGCCCTGGAGACCTTCTCGGAGCTGGGTAGCGGCTTCAACCTGGCCATGCAAGACCTTGACATCCGCGGGGCAGGCAACTTGCTGGGAGCGGAGCAGAGCGGCTTTATGGAAGACTTGGGATATGAGACCTACCAGAAGATTCTCAACCAGGCCGTGACGGAGCTGAAGAACGACGAGTTCTCCGACCTCTACGCACAGGACATCGCCCAGGGCAAGGAGGTGTCGGGCGACGAGTTTGTGGAAGACTGCGCCGTTGACAGCGACTTGCAGATGTATTTCCCCGAGACTTATGTGCCTGGCAGTGCCGAGCGCATGCTGCTCTATCGCGAGCTCGACAACATCGACCGTGACGAGGCGCTCGATGCCTACCGCAAACGCTTGGAAGACCGCTTCGGCCCTGTGCCTCGCGAAGGCGAGGAGCTGATGCAGGTGGTGACGCTGCGGCGTGTGGGCAAGCGGCTGGGATGTGAGAAGATCGTGTTGCGACATGGCCTCATGAACCTGCAGTTTGTCTCCCGGCAAGACAGTCCGTTCTATCAGAGCAAGGCTTTCGGGCGCATCATCCGTTATGTCATGGCCAATCCCCGTCGTTGCCAGTTCAAGGACTCGCATGGCCATCGCCTCATCCAGGTGAAGGGGGTGCCCTCGGTGGCCGATGCTGTCGGTGTGCTTCGCCAAATGGAAAAACAAGAATAAAAAAACTCAGGCCCTGTGGTCGTGGCGACCACAGGGCCTTTTTCACATATCATAATGGATATACTTCTGACCGTCGTCCTTTATTTCTGCGCCCTGTTTGTCGTGAGCCGGTTCACCGCCCGGCGCTCAAGCAACGACACATTCTATCGGGCCAACCGGCGTTCGCCTTGGTACATGGTGGCGTTTGGCATGGTGGGCGCGTCCATCTCGGGCGTAACCTTCGTGTCGGTGCCAGGCATGGTGATGAAGACGCAGATGACCTACGTGCAGACCTGCCTGGGCTTCATCTTGGGCTATTTCGCCGTGGCGTTCCTCTTGTTGCCCGTCTATTATAAGTTGAACCTGACCACCATCTACACCTATCTGGGCCGGCGCCTTGGGCGAAGGTCCTACAAGACGGGGGCCTGGTTCTTTCTCGTGTCGAAGATGACCGGTGCCGCTGTGCGTTTTTATGTGGTGTGCATCATCCTGCAACGCTTTGTGCTCGACGGCTATGGCGTGCCCTTTCCCCTGACGGTGGTGGCCATGGTGGCCCTCATCTGGCTCTACACCCGCCGAGGAGGCGTGAAGACGCTGGTGTGGACCGACACCTTCCAGACCGCGTGCATGTTTACCGCCTTGCTGCTCATCATCATCCATGTGATGGGCGCCCTGGACATGACGGCGTCCCAGGCGCTGTCGGCCGTGGCAGCCGACAGCCATTCGCGTATGTTTGTGATGGACGACTGGGTGTCGAAGCAGAACTTCTGGAAGCAGTTTCTCAGTGGCGTGTTCATCGTGATCGTGATGACGGGGCTCGACCAAGACATGATGCAGAAGAACCTGACGTGCAAGACCCTGCGTGAGGCGCAGAAAGACATGTGCACCTATGGCTTCGCCTTTGTGCCGGCCAACCTGTTGTTCATGTGCCTGGGCGTGTTGCTGATGCTTCTGGCCCAGCGCCAAGGCGTGGCACTTCCTCAGTCGGGCGATGAGCTGCTGCCCCTCTTTGCCGCCACGGGACGCCTGGGGTCGGCGGTGGTGGTGCTCTTCACGGTGGGCATCGTGGCAGCTTCGTTCAGCAGTGCCGACTCGGCGCTGACCTCACTCACCACCAGCTATTGCGTCGACATCTGCGGACGCCATGCCGACGAGCGTCTCCGCAAGCGCGCCCATGTGGGCATGGCGGTGGTCTTCATCGTGTTCATCCTGGCCTTCCGCGCCATCAATTCCACCAGCGTCATCGATGCCATCTACATCCTTTGCTCTTACACTTACGGGCCGTTGCTGGGCCTTTTCGCCTATGGGCTGCTTACCAAGAGAGGCGCCAACGACCGGGCTGTTCCCTATGTCGCTGTCGCCTCTCCTGTGTTATGCTATGCGCTCAATGATGTGGTAAGCCGCACCACGGGCTACCAGCTTGGCTATGAGCTGCTGATGCTCAATGGCATGTTGACCTTCCTGGGCCTATGGGTAAGCCCGTGCTTCAAGCGGGGCTGACCGTTTACCGGTTGAGGAACCACTCGGCCTCCAGCGCTGCCTTGCAGCCCGAGCCCGCTGCCACGATGGCCTGCCGGTAGGACGGGTCGGCGCAGTCGCCGGCCGCGAAGACACCGGCCACACTGGTGCGTGGCGACGCTCCCTGGGTCTTGATGTATCCCACCTCGTCCATGTCCACCTTGCCGCGGAAGATGTCGGTGTTGGGCTTGTGGCCGATGGCCAGGAAGAAACCGTCGATGGGCAGGTCATACCGTTTCTCGTCCGTCTCGCCCTTGCGCCACACCACGTGTGCTCCCTCCACGCCGTTGTCGCCGTAGAGGCCCACGGTGTTGGTCTCGTAGAGGATCTCGATCTTGGGATTGTCCTCCACACGCTTGCGCATGATGTCGGAGGCGCGCAGATAGGGCTTGCGCACGATCATGTACACCTTCTTGCACAGTCCGGCCAGGTAGGTGGCTTCCTCGCAGGCCGTGTCTCCGCCGCCCACGACCGCCACGACCTTCTTGCGATAGAAGAAGCCGTCGCAGGTGGCGCAGGCCGACACGCCCTGTCCGTTGTATTTCTTCTCGTCGTCCAGGCCCAGATACTTGGCCGAGGCGCCCGTGGCGATGATGATGGTGTCAGCCTCCACCTGGTCGCCGCGGTCGGTGGTGACCACATAGGGCCGCTTGGTGAGGTCCACATCGGTGATGATGCCGTCGCGGATGTCGGCGCCGAAGCGCTCGGCCTGCTGCCTGATCTCCATCATCATCTGGTTGGCGTCGACCCCCTCGGGGTATCCGGGGAAGTTCTCCACGATGGTGGTCTGTGTCAGTTGGCCGCCTGTCTGTATGCCGCAATACTCGATGGGGCTGAGGTTGGCCCGTCCGGCGTAGATGGCCGCCGTGTATCCGGCGGGGCCGCTGCCGATGATGAGGCACTTTGTGTGTTCCATGTCTTCTGGGGTTGGGGGTTAGGCCAGGAGCTCCTCGATGTCCTTGGCGATGTTTTCGATTTTCTCTGTGGGCTCATAGCGCTTCACGACCTGGCCCTTCTTGTTGACGAGAAACTTGGTGAAGTTCCACTTGATGTCGGATGTCTCTCGCCAGTTGGGATCGGCCTTGTCGAGCAAGTCCACCAGCACGGGGGCAATCTTGTGCGTCATGTCGAAGCCGGCAAATCCCTTCTGCTCCTTGAGAAACTTGAACAGGGGGTCGGCGTCGGGACCATTGACCTTGACTTTCTTGAACCGTGGGAATTCGGTGCCATAGGTGAGCTTGCAGAACTCATGTATCTTCTCGTCGGTGCCGGGTGCCTGCTGGCCAAACTGGTTGCAGGGGAAATCGAGGATTTCGAAGCCTTGTGAGTGATATTTCTCGTAGAGTGCCTCCAGCTCCGTGTAAGTGGGGGTGAAACCGCACTTCGTGGCCGTGTTGACAATGAGGAGCACCTCATTGGAATATTCCTTGAGTGAAACGTTGCCACCTTTGCGGTCCTTGACCGAAAACTCGTAAACAGTTCTCATTTTTTGTTTTCTTTGGTTTGTTATGTTGTTTAATTTGTATGCAAAAATACGAAAATAGGCGGAGAATAGCGTTTTTGTGCCAGTGGTTTTTTCAAGAATTAATGATATTTATGGATATGGTGGAGGGTGGGGTAGGGCTTCATGGGCCTGTTTCCCCACCGCGCGATAGGGATTTTCCCCTAAAGAATAGGAGCATGATGCTTGCGGGAGCGGATAAGAATGACTATTTTTGCAGCATAGAACAGTAAGAACATCCAAAACACTGCGATTATGAAAAAGATTTCTACCCTAATGACCGTGGTCCTTGTGACCCTGATGGCCTTGACGCTCACCTCTTGTGATGAGGACTCAAACATAGCCTATACGCTCGAAGGCACGTGGCGAGGCAACATGTATGTCAGTTCCGTCTATGACGGATACACCTACGACGCCACCTACACGGAGCTCTGCTTCCTGCGCGACCCCTACCGCTACAGTTCGGGCAAGGGCTACTGGATAGACCACTATGCCGGCGACGCCCCCTGGCGTTATGTGGCCAACCACACGGAGTGGCGTGTGAGCAACGGCGTGATTCGCATCCACCTGCTGGAAGAGGACTCGTACGTGGAGATAGCCAACTACCGTCTTGACGACAACTACTTCGACGGCAGTATCCTCTATGGCAACTCGGTGGTCGACTTCCAGATGACCCACGTGTCGTCGCCCAACTGGAACGACTATGGCTACGGCTACGATTACTGGGGTGGCTACTATGCCAAGCCCGCCCCCGGCACACGTGGCGTGTCACAAGCCGACAAGCCCGTGAGAATATTCAGAAGTGACAAGTGAGCTTCACGCCCATGGTGTGAAACAAAACAAAAAAGGAGAAATAAAGCATGAAACGCACGATGAAAACAATGAAGATGATGTGGGCGCTGCTGCTCATGGTTGTGCCCCTGCTGCTGACAAGCTGCGATGAGTGGGAACCCGACTGGTACTACAATTATAACTATGGTGGCAACTACCGTGGGGACAACCGCCCCAGCGGCAACGACGACGAGGACTTCTGCGTGAGCATGGCGCAGACGCTGGCCGGACAATGGCGCGGCGAGCTCATGGCCTACGAGATCGACACGGCAGGCGTGGCCGTGGACAGCATCCTCTACAGCACCGACATCGAGTTCAAGCAGTATAACAGCAAGAGCATCAGTGGCACGGGCACGCAGTATGACTATGAGGTCACCTACGACACCGATGGCAAGCAGCACATCGCGACGGAGCCTTTCACGCGCAACTTCACTTGGTATATCGACCCCAACAACGGGACCATCTACCTGACCTATAAGGAACAGCACAGTGACGGCACGACAAGCGACTACGTGATGACAATCGCCTATGATGACCTCAATCTCGACGAACGCACCTTCACGGGGTATCTCTGGTCGGCAGACGGCGCAGAGGTCGACGACTTCTGGTTCAACCGATACCAGGGCGACAGTGGCGCCAAGAGCGCACTGCCTGTGGCCGACAAACATAAGGTGGTGAAGCTGAAGCTTGTGATGCGCTGAGGCCAGCCCAGACGAAAAGCGGGGCGTGCGGAAACTCATGTTTCCGTGCGCCCCGAATGTTTTCCGGATCTTCCGTAATTTCTCTTGCCATAGGACTTTCTGTAAATATCTTTGGTGCAAAAGTTTATCACGGATTGCTGACGAAATAGAAAGCGGAAATGGCGTTTTTTGTCG
>DJOV01000128.1:0-25212 GCA_002437285.1 Prevotella sp. UBA6429
GCCTTCGCGTCTTTTGAGCCGAGCTCACGACACGAAGGTTCACCTGTCTCCCCACGGCTGTCGCCGCCTTTCCTCTTCAAGGGCTGGCTTTAAACCCAGTTAAACCGCTCACGCCATTCACCGGTCCCTGTCCACGGAGTGTAAACAGCAAATCGTGCGAGACATGCGTGAGCGGTTTACCCAGTTTGTAATTCTACCGCGTGAGCGGTTTAATCTGGTTTATATCGGTTTACATTCAGCCCAACGTAAGGGACCCTTCACTCCAAATTCCGGAAGAGCCTTTCAAATTTCTCTTTAAAACTTTCTTTTCGCTATGTGGTTGAGCGGCAGCGTATCGTCTGTGATACGTCCCCACAGCTCATAGTCCCTAAACTGGTTGCGCTGAATCTCGATGACTACATAGTTGTCGTCCAACCAATGGGCCGCATACCTCTTGGGGTCTGCCTTGGGTGCATGGGTCTCGAAATAAGTTTTTCCGTCCGATGTGGAGCCGAAGATTTGTCCGCCCATGTAGATGAAGTTGCTGGGCGTTAGCCCCACGATGTCCGTTCCCTTGTAAGGTGCCAGTCCTTTCTTCTTGATGTTCTTCATGGCCTCCTTCACGTCCACCATCTCGTCGAACAGTCCTATCCTGCGCCAGTTGCCATAGAGAGGCTGCTTCTTGTCCATGGTTTTGGCCGGAGTCATGAGGGCTTCAAAGAGGGCTTTGCCAGCCTCCGAGCGTTCGCTGGCGCTATAGAACTCCGTACACCAGTCGTTTTTTGGGTAGAGCAGTGTCTCGTTTGCGCTCCACCATTTCAGGGTGAAGTGGTTCGCGTCACTGTCGTAGATGCGGCTGGCGGTGGGATTGTTGGCCGCAGGCGCTTCGCCTGTGTAGTCGAAGACGCTCGCGTCGTTGGTGCCGATGACAAATCTCGGTTCGTTGATGACGACGGTCAGTGTCACACTGTCTGTGCAAATCTTGTATTGGTCGAGCGATGGCAATATCTTGTTGTTGGTCTTGTCGATCAGGCTTGTCAACTTGTACACACCTCGTGGGTTGTCGGTCTGGGCGTAGGCGCCCAACGATGCGGAGGCAAGCGCCATGGCGGCGATGATGAGTTTTCTCATGTCTCTTGGTCTTTGTGAATTGTTTGGTTTTTAGATGTTTTCGCAAAGGTAGAGCAAGCGAAAGCAATGAGAGTTCGCTCTCAAATTGTCTACCTTTTGCAAAGGTATGTATAATTGTTGAGAAAACCTCTTGTGGCCTTCTTTTTTCTTGAGCGTTTTCATTTTCCTCTCTCTTTGCAAGAAAGTAGGCCGTAGGCATAATAAGCCAAGAGCCATAGCCCTTTGCGGCCGCAGTGTAGCCGAAAGGGTTATGGCTCTTGCGTTGGGAGGACGCGTTGAGACGTGTGTCTCCCCGTGAGGTTACGCCTCCGCGCTTAGTCGATGACGACGGTGGTCCAGCCGTGCTTGTCTTCCACGGTGCCGTACTGGATGCCGCGGAGCGTCTCGTAGAGCTTCGTGGACCAAGGTCCGGGCTTGTCGCCGAAGACATACTTCTTGCCCGTGTCGAGGTCGTCGAGCTCGGAGATGGGCGATATGACAGCTGCCGTGCCGCAGGCTCCGGCCTCCTCGAAGGAGTCGAGCTCGTCCACAGGTACGGGGCGTCGCTCCACCTTCAGCCCCAGGTCCTCAGCGATCTGGATGAGGCTCTTGTTGGTGATGGAAGGCAGGATGGAAGTCGATTTCGGAGTGACGTACGTGCCGTTCTTGATGCCGAAGAAGTTGGCGGCGCCACATTCGTCCACATATTTCTTTTCTTTGGCATCGAGGTAGAACTCTGACCCGTAGCCCTTGCTGGCGGCGAACATGTGTGCCTTCAGCGAAGCGGCGTAGTTGCCACCCACCTTGTAGATGCCTGTTCCCAGGGGAGCAGAACGGTCCCAGTCACGCACGATGGCATACTTGTTGCATTGGAACCCGCCCTTGAAGTAGGGGCCTACGGGCGTGACGAAGATGAGGAACAGGTAGTCCTTGGCCGGATGCACGCCCACTTGCGGCGTGATGCCCACGAGCAGCGGACGGATGTAGAGCGTGGCGCCACTCTCATAGGTGGGTATGTACTCCTGGTTGAGTCTGACGACCTTCTTTACCATTTCGACAAACATCTCGATGGGCACTTTCGGCATGACGATGCCGTCGCAAGTGCTTTGCAGGCGCTTGGCATTCTCCTCCACACGGAAGACGCGAACCTTGCCGTCGGGACAGCGGTAAGCCTTGAGGCCCTCGAAAGCCTCTTGCCCGTAGTGCAGGCAGGTGGCGGCCATGTGCATGTTGATGTATTCCTCAGAGCACACTTCAATTTCGCCCCACTTGCCGTCGTGATAATAACAACGCACATTGTAGTCGGTCTTGCGATAGCCGAATGTCAAATTAGACCAATCAAAATCTTTCATATCATCTTATATTTTAAACTTTCTGCTATAAATCGGTGCAAAAGTACGAATAATAATTATTATCTGCAACTTTTGCGCCCTATATTTCCATATGAGGATCAGTCTTTCCCTTCGCTGAGTATTTTTTGTATCTCCGCGTCAGTTTTGGTCAAGCGGTCTTTGCAGAGCTTGATGAGTTGCTGTGCTTTTTTCAGTTCAGCGGTCATCTCGTCAATACCCATCTCGTCGTTTTCCAGTCGTTGCACGATGTCCTCGAGCTTTCCGATCGCCTCTTCATATTTAGTTTCTTTGGCCATGGTTTTATGTATTATGTTCAGGATAGTGTTGTCTTTATTGCTTTGACGGTTGCGGTGAACGTCCCTTTCTCCACGCGTGTCTCCACCACGTCGCCCACTTGCAGGCGCGCAGGGTCTCGTACCACCCGTCCGTCCACGAGCGTCATGCTGTAACCACGCTTGAGCAGTCGAGACGGGTCGAGCGCTTGCGCGCGCAGCGTCAGCCGCTCCAGCCGGTGCTGTTCGGACTCCATGCGCTTTTGGAACTGGGGCATGATGCTTGTAGCCAGTCGCTCCAGCCGAAATTGCTCGGTGTTCAGTTGCTCACGCATCAGGTGCGCGATGCGGGTTGACAGTCGTTCGAGCAGCGCCTCCTGTCGTGTGCTTGCCAGATGGAACAGGGTGGGAATGCGCACCATGACCTGTTGGAGCCGTGCGTGCTCCTGGGCCAGTCGTTGCCCAACCCGCAGGCTGATGGCCTCCTGCCAGTCGTCAAGCCGTTGGCTCACCACCATGAGGTTGTCGATGAGGCAGGCTGCAGCCGCCGTCGGCGTCTTCACCCGCAGGTGGGCCACCATGTCGAGCACGCTCTCGTCGCGCTCATGGCCGATGCCCGTGATGATGGGCAAGGGGAAGTTGGCCACGTTTTCGGCCAGTCGCAATGTGTCGAAGCCACTGAGGTCGGCTGTTGCGCCACCCCCACGGATGATGACCACCACATCGTAGCGGTCAGCCACCTCGTAGATGCTGTCGAGGGCGGCGATGACGGATGATTCCACCTGCTCGCCTTGCATGACGGCCGGAAACAATGTGGTCTCGAAGTGCAGCCCATGCCTGTTGTTGAGCAACTGGTCGCAGAAGTCGCCATAACCTGCTGCCTGCTCTGAGGAGATGACTGCCACCCGTTGTGCAAACATCGGCAGATTTAACTCCTTCTGCAGGTCAAACACCCCCTCAGCCTTCAGCTGGCGGATGATCTCCATGCGCTTGCGTGCCATGTCGCCCAGTGTGTAGGTGGGGTCGATGTCTTGCACGATCCATGCGAACCCATAGGCTTCGTGGAAACTGGCCGTCACCCAGAGCAGCACCTTCAGTCCGGCGTGCAGCGGTTGTCCTGTGGTGCGCTCAAACTTGGGGCGCAGTGCGCTCCAGCGGTTCTTCCAGCACTTGGCCGAGGCTCGCGCCACGGGGGTGGCGGAGAAGGGATCCTTCTGGATGAGTTCCATGTAGCAATGCCCCCGCACCTCGCGTGCCTCCGACAGTTCGGCCTCCACCCAGTATCCCCTGTCAAACGAGGTCTCGACGACCTCGCGCACCAGCGAGTTGAGTTCGTAGAGTGTTAGCGGCTTGTGTTCCATGGTGTGTGGTGTGAGGCGGTTATTTCTTCAGTCCCATCTGGTAAGCCTTCCAGAAGTCGGGGATGCCGTATCCGTAGATGTTGTCTGGATGGTCGGCCCGGTCGGCCGACTTCCTGACGAGGTCCATGATCTCAGAGGCAGTCTTGTCGGGCAGCGCCTGCCACAGGCATGCCACCATGCCGCAGGTGATGGGCGACGAGAACGAGGTGCCGTTGGCCCCTGTGAGGATGCCCTCGCCGTTGACGACGGTGGCCCGTGAGCCCACGGCAATCACGTCGGGCTTGACCCTGCCGTCATAGGAGGGGCCGACGCTGCTGAATGAAGTATTGATGCTGTCGCGATAGGCGGCGCCCACGGTGAGCACGTCGCGCGCGTCACTGGGGAAGCCGATGCGCTTCCAGCTGCCGCCGCCCTCATTGCCTGCGCTATTGACCAGGATCATGCCTTTGCCCGCCATCATCGACGCGGTGTGTGATACGAGGGCTGTCAGTCCGTCCTGTTCGCGATACTTGTGGCTGGCCGCCTTGTCGTCAAACTGCGTGTAGCTCAGCGAGGAGTTGACGATGTCGGCTCCCATCGAGTCGGCATATTCCACAGCCTGTGCCCAGAAGTCTTCCTCCACCAGGTTTTCCAACGGGCCATATTCGCTCCTGACCAGCAGGTAGGAGGCGCCTGGCGCCGTGCCGACGAAGAGGCTGTCGCTGTTGGTGGCCATGGTGGAGAGCACCATCGTGCCGTGTTCAAGTTCATCGTAGATGTTGGAGGTGTAAGGGTAGACACAGTTGCGCGTACCCAGGATGTTCACGTGTTTCAGATAATCGATCTTGTCAGCGTTCATGAAGCCGCCGTCGACCACGGCGATGAGCTTGCCCTCACCGCGGAAACCTGCCTCGTGGAGCTTCTGCCCGTTGAAGAAGCGTATCTGGCTTCCACCGTGCCCGTAGGGCGTCTTGGCCTTGTAGTGGGTCTGTGCCGTGTCGGCCCGGACCTTATAGAGATTGCCGACCAGCACCGAGTCTGCCCCGGCAAAAACTCTCGTCACCGAGGTCACGAAGGGCAATGCGCTGAGACGCTGGCTGGCCGTAATGCTCGTGTCCTTGACCAGCACCGTGTTGTTCCACTTGCTGCCGCCGATGACCGCGAATCCCTTTGCCGCCATTTTCTTCAGATACTTGCGCGAGATGGGCAGGTCCGTGGAGTCGACGGCCAGTCGCTGTTTACTGCGACGGTCGAGCGCTTTCTGCGACAGGAAACGTTCCGGATGTTTCAGTGAGTAGTCGGTGCCGCGCTTGTCTTGCAAAGCCACGCGGTATACTTGGTATCTCCCTCCGGGGAAGGCCGTGCGATGATAGCTCGCCTGGGCTGTGGCGCTTAGGCTGCATAGCACCATCACACATGTGGTAAGAAGTGATTTCATGTCTTTTCTCTTGTTCGTCTTATTATAATAAAAGGATTAGCGTGGAGTGTTGGCCACCCAAGCTGCCATGCCTATTTCCTTGCAAAGTTACGTCTTTTTGTCGAGACACTTGCCTTTTCGAGTGGAAAATCGTCAGCGGTCATTTTTTTCTCGAAACTTTCTCGAAACGGCTGCTGATATGTGATTATGCTGTGTGGCTCTTCCTCTGCCGTGACCTGTGTGCCGATGTGGTGAAGCGGAACTCCAGTTTGGAAAAAGAAACCTTTGAAAGAAAGTGGATGGTGTATATAAAAAACCAGTGATTATCCCCGATGAAGAAAAAATTTTGTAACTTTGCCGTTATAATGAACAACGACAATAAGAAAGCTACATTGGAACTGGGCACGAAGCCCGTCGGGTCCTTATTGTTGCAGTATGCGCTGCCGGCTATCATCGCCATGACTGCCGCCTCGCTCTACAACATTATCGACCGCATCTTTATCGGACAGGTGGTGGGCGCCGAGGCCATATCCGGACTGGCCATCACCTTCCCGTTCATGAACCTGGGTGCCGCTTTCGGCGCAGCCGTGGGTGTGGGGTCGGCTACGGCCATCTCCGTGAAGTTGGGACAGAAAGACTATCTGACGGCCGAGAATCTGCTGGGCAATACAGTGACGCTCAACCTGATCATCGGTATCGGCTTCTCCGTCATATGCTTCTTGTTTCTTGAGCCCATCCTGCGCTTTTTCGGCGCCAGCGACACCACGTTGCCTTACGCACGCGATTTCATGCAGGTCATCTTGGCCGGCAACGTGTTTTCTCACATGTATTTCGGCATGAATGCAGTGCTGCGCGCGGCCAGCAAGCCCCGGCAGGCCATGATGGCCACCATCTTTACAGTGATGATGAACATTCTGCTCGATGTGGTGTTCATCCTCTGGTGGCACTGGGGTATACGCGGTGCGGGCCTGGCCACTGTCATCAGTCAGGCGCTGGCGTTGTGTTACCAGATGCGGCTGCTCTCCAACAAGCATGAGCTGCTCCATCTCAAGCGCGGCATCTATCGGCTGAAGGCCACCTTGGTGAAGAACATCTTGGCCATTGGTGTGTCGCCCTTCCTGATGAACGTCTGCACGTGTGTGGTGGTCATCTTCGTCAACAACCAGTTGGTGCGCTATGGCGGCGACATGGCCGTGGGCGGCTTTGGCATCTCCAACTCTGTGGCCACCGTGTTTGTCATGTTTGTGCTGGGCCTCAACCAGGGCATGCAGCCCATAGCTGGCTACAATTATGGTGCGCAGAACATCGAGCGCCTGTTGCGCGTGCTCCAGTTGGCCATCATCTCCGCCACTTGCATCATGGTGGTGGGATGGACGGTGGCCATGTTCTTTCCGCGGGTTATCGCGCACCTCTTCACCACCGACGAGCGCCTGACCGCCATGGCTGTCACGGCCATCCGTTTCAACCTCTTGGTTTATCCGATAGTAGGGTTTCAGATGGTCACCGGCAACTTCTTCCAGTGCATTGGTAAGGTGCGCATCAGCATCTTCCTCAGCCTGTCGCGTCAGTTGCTCATCCTGGTGCCATTGTTGGCCGTGTTGCCGCAGTGGCTCGGCCTCGAGGGCGTGTGGTGCGCCCTGCCCGCATCCGACGCGACGGCCTCGCTCATCGCACTGGCCATTCTCGTGACCTACATGCGGAAGTTTAAGGCGCAGGCGCGTGAGTCCCAACAAACATCTACCGAATGAAAACATTTGCCTGTTATGAACGATAAAAAAATCATCATCAGCGTGGGCCGCCAGATAGGGTCTGGCGGCAGGATCGTGGCGCAGCGGTTGGCTGAAGACTTTGGCTGCAAGCTCTACGACAAGGAATTGCTCAACCTGGCTGCCAAGGAAAGCGGCTTCAGTGAGAAGTTCTTTGAGCAGAACGACGAGCAGAAAGGTTTTCTGAAGTCACTCTTCCACATCCACGTGCCACTTCTGGGAGCCAACAATTTCTACAAGAATGACTTTTCCCAGGAGAGCCTCTATCAGTTTCAGAGCGATGCCATCCGAAAGGCTGCCAGTGAGAGCAGTTGCGTGTTTGTAGGCCGGACTGCCGACTATGTGCTGCGCGATGCGCCCAACCTGGTGTCAGTGTTCATCACGGCCGACATGGACCAGCGCATCCAACGGGTCTGCAAGCGCATGGGGGTAGACCGGGCCACGGCGCGCAAGTACATCCGAAACCATGAGGAGGAACGCGCCTCCTATTATAATTACTACACGGGCAAGATGTGGGGACACAGCGAGAGCTATGACCTCTGCATCAACTCATCGCTGCTGGGCATTGACGAGACCACGCGGTTTGTGGCCGAGTTCATAAGCAAGCGGCTGGGCTTATGAGGCGATAGGGAAGGAGAAGTTGTCATGAAGATAGGCATTCTGTCAGACACCCATGGTTTTTGGGACGACAAGTATGAGATGTATCTCGGTGAGTGTGACGAGGTGTGGCACGCCGGTGACATCGGTAGCATGGACGTGGCCGACCGCTTTGAGGCCCTCGGGCCGCGCTTCCGTGCTGTCTACGGTAACATCGACGACTACTACATGCGGTCGCGTTATCGGGAGATGTTGCGCTTCGAGGCAGGCGGGGTCGACGTGTTCATGAAGCACATCGGCGGCTATCCGGGCCGATATGACAGTTCGGTGGGGCGCATCATGCGCACCAACCCGCCAAAGCTGTTTATCTCGGGCCACTCGCACATCCTCAAGATCATGCCCGACAAGCAGTTGGGACTGCTTCACATTAACCCTGGAGCGGCTGGGCTGGCAGGTTGGCAGAAGGAACGCACGCTGGTAAGGCTGACCATTGAGAACGGTACTTTCACCGATTGCGAGGTCATCACATTGGGAGGACGATGAGTATGGACAAATACGCTAAACAACTCAACGACTATCTGGAACTGATGAGCCGTTCCACGCTCCTCGTGAACGAGGGCGACCGCCGCAACATGAGGGTGCTGCTGACCATGCTCGGCCCCATCGACGAGGAGATCATGGAAGCTCGCTATGGCCTCTTCGGCCAAGAGCGCAGACCCCTTGACGACATCGCCCGCCGCTATCGGATGAGTCTCGAGAGCCTCACCGACAGCATCGCCAAGGATCTCCGTCGGCTGGCCATCACGCCCGAGTGGCAGATGTTGCTCCGCCAGTTTTCGCCCCTCGTCAGGAAGCGCATCGGGCTGGAAGAGTGACACGGGCCCATAGAAAAGCTAAAGAGTGTAATCAATAAATATAGGGATTGATGAAAAAGATATTGTTGCTTGGCTCAGGCGAACTGGGCAAGGAGTTTACGATTGCCGCCAAACGGGCGGGCCAGTATGTGGTCGCCTGCGACCGTTACGACAACGCGCCAGCCATGCAGGTGGCCGATGAGCGGGAGGTCTTCTCCATGCTCGATGGTGAGGCGCTTACCGCTGTTGTAGAGAAGCACAGACCCGACATCATCGTGCCGGAGATAGAAGCCATCCGCACCGAGCGACTCTTCGACTTCGAGCGTGAGGGCATACAGGTTGTGCCATCGGCCCGTGCCGTCAACTTCACCATGAACCGGCGCGCCATCCGCGACTTGGCCGCCAAGGAACTGGGGTTGCGCACGGCCAAGTATTTCTATGCCAAGACGTTTGATGAGTTCAAGCGAGCTGCCGATGAGATCGGATTCCCCTGTGTGGTGAAGCCTTTGATGTCGTCGTCGGGCCACGGACAGAGCTACGTCCATAACGATGATGAGCTGCGCGAGGCTTTCCGCGAGGCCATGGAGGACGGACGTGGCGACGTGAAGGAGGTCATCATCGAGGAGTTTATCGACTTCGACTCCGAGTTCACCTTGCTCACCGTCACTCAGAAAGAGGGTCCCACGCTTTTCTGCCCGCCCATCGGGCATGTGCAGAAAGGTGGCGACTATCGTGAAAGTTGGATGCCCTGCGCCCTCTCCTCCGATGCCCTGCGCCAGGCTCAGCACATCGCCGATGAGGTGACGCGCGCCCTGACGGGCTATGGCCTTTGGGGTGTGGAGTTCTTCCTCACTAAGCAAGGAGAGGTCATCTTCTCCGAGCTCAGCCCGCGGCCCCATGACACAGGCATGGTGACCCTCAGCCACTGTACCAATCTTAGCGAGTTTGAGCTTCATTTCCGTGCCGTCATGGGACTGCCCATCCCTGCCATCCATCTGGAGCACAATGGTGCATCGGCTGTCATTCTCTCACCGGTGGAGAGCGACAAGCCTCTTGACTACAACCTTACGGATGTGTGTCGGGAAGACCATTCGCGTGTGCGTATCTTCGGAAAACAGGAAGCTCATGTGGGACGTCGCATGGGCGTGGTACTCTGCTACGACGAAGTGGGAAGCGATATCAATAATCTGCGTGACAAGGCCAAACGGTTAGCCAAGACCGTGCTGGGAACCGATCCGTACATGAAAAAATAAAAACCAAGGAATGGAGAAGACGATGGGGCGTGTCATTGACCTGCCCAAGATAGTGGATCCACGAGGCAACTTGACCGTGGCCGAGCAGTTGAAGTCGGTGCCCTTCGAAATCAGGAGGGTCTATTGGACGTATGACGTGCCCTCGGGAGAACATCGCGGTGGCCATGCCCACCGCCATTGCCGTGAGTTTATCATTGCCGTGAGTGGCTCGTTCACCGTCACGCTCAATGATGGACGTGACAGCAAGTCTTTTCTATTGAACCATCCCTACCAGGGGCTTCTTGTCGAGACAGGCGTATGGCGCACGTTGGAGGACTTCTCCTCGGGTGCCGTCTGCCTGGTGTTGGCTGAAGACCTCTTTGATGAAGACGACTACATTCGCGACTATGTCGCGTTCCTGCGCTACGAGAGTGCTGGTGGATAAGGAGAATGACGCTATGGATATTTATGAAGTTGACAGAGAGACCTTTGCAGAGTTGTTTCCAGCTACGCATATATACAACTCCGTGGCATTTGCCGAACTGAATAGTGGCAAGGTGGAGCGAGTTCGATATCTTACGTTCTCTGACACGAAACAGCGTTTCGGCGTCATACTGGGTGAGCGAGACCGTGTGCTGCGTTCGCCGTTTTCTGCACCGTTTGGGGGCTTCATCCAAAAGGGTGTGCAGAACCTTGCCAATATGGAACACGCGGCCAGTCTTCTTACGGCTTATGCGACCGAACACTCACTGGGCATTAGCGTCACACTGCCGCCTCTGGTTTACGATGCCTCGCAACTGTCCAAATGGGCCAAAGTGCTGATGAGCACGATGACGGTGAGGTGTGTGGATCTCAATTACCACATGGACTTGTCGCGCTTTCCCGATTACAGGCAGATTATAGATCGCAGTGCCCGCAACAAGCTCAATCATGCGTTACGTCAGGGGTTCAGGTTGGTGCGGCTTGATGGTTGTTGCCATGCCGACGTGGCGCGTGCTTACGAGGTGATACGGCGAAACCGGGCGGAGAGGGGATATCCGTTGCGTATGACGCTCGAGCAGGTGTGGAAGACAGTGAGCGGAGTGGTTAAGGCCGACTTTTTTGTGCTTGAGCATGAGGGACGCGACGTGGCAGCAGCACAAGTGTTTCATGTGGCCGAGGGCATAGTGCAAGTGATATATTGGGGAGACATACGCGAATATTCGGAACTGCGCCCCATGAACTACTTGGCCTATTCGGTGGCTAAACATTATTATGAGGCTGGAATGCGCATTCTTGACATAGGACCTTCCACTGAGAACGGCGTGCCCAACCATGGACTTTGCGAATTTAAGGAAGACACCGGATGCTCGGTGAGTCTGAAATATAGTTTTGTGATATGATCAAATACCTTGATCTAAAAAAAGTCACGGCAGAGCACGCTGACGAGATAGAATCCGCCGTGAAGCGGGTCATCGAGAGCGGATGGTATCTCCAAGGAGAGGCCACACGCCTGTTTGAGACCCAGTATGCTGCATTCCTGGGCACAAGACACTGCGTAGGATGCGGCAATGGACTGGACGCCCTGACCCTCATCTTCCGCGCTTACAAGGAGCTGGGCGTGCTTCACGAGGGCGATGAAGTGATCGTGCCGGCCAACACCTATATCGCCTCCATCCTCTCCATCACGGAGAATGGCCTGAAGGCCGTGCTGGTGGAGCCGCGCATGGACACGCTGCAACTCGACGACAGGCTGATCGAGCAGGCCATCACCGAGCGGACCAAGGCCATCCTGCTGGTGCACCTCTATGGACGATGCGCCTACACCCGGCACATCGGAGAGCTGTGCCAGCGATACCACCTGCGGTTGGTGGAAGACAATGCGCAGGCCCACGGGTGCTATTATGTTGGGGCAGAGCGCTGGGTGCGCACGGGTGCGCTGGGCGATGCCGCGGCGCATAGCTTCTATCCGGGCAAGAACCTGGGTGCCCTGGGCGATGCGGGCGCGGTGACGACCAACGACGACGATCTGGCCTGCTGCGTGAGGTCGCTGGGCAACTACGGTTCATCGCGCAAGTACGTCTTCCCCTACAGGGGGCGCAACTCGCGCATCGATGAGGTGCAGGCGGCTGTGCTCGCGGCCAAGCTGAAATACCTGGACAGCGAGAATGACAGCCGGCGCGTGGTGGCTGATTATTACTACCGCCATATCGACAGTCCCTACGTGACGCTGCCCGGACGGGAGGAGTGGCTGAAGCCGACCGACCAGAATCCATTTCATTCGGACAATGTCTTCCATATCTTCCCCATTCTGACGCCTTATCGTGCCGATCTGCAGCAATATCTCAAGGACCAGGGCGTCGGGACGATGATCCATTATCCCATCCCGCCCCACCACCAGCAGTGCTACGCTGAATGGAACAGCTTGTCGCTCCCTGTTACGGAGAAGATCCATAGCCAGGAGTTGAGCCTGCCGTGCAATCAAGTGATGCCCCGCAAGGAGGTGGCGTACGTGGCACAGTGTGTCAACAGGTTTGTGCCGCACAACCCATAATAGATAGCATTAAGAACTCATGATTGTTTGTATAGCAGAGAAACCGAGCGTCGCCCGCGACATTGCCCGCATACTGGGTGCCACCACCCAGCACGATGGCTATATGGAAGGAAACGGCTACCAAGTGACGTGGACCTTCGGACACCTGTGTGAGTTGAAGGAGCCCAATGATTATCTCGTCAACTGGCGCTTTTGGACATTGGCCGCCTTGCCGATGATTCCTGGAAGGTTCGGCATCAAACTCATACCAGACCGTGGTATTGAGAAGCAGTTTAAGACCATCGCCAAGTTGTATGCAGAGGCTGATGAGATCATCAACTGCGGAGATGCCGGCCAGGAAGGTGAGCTGATACAACGCTGGGTGATGCAGATGGCAAAGGTCAAGTGCCCGGTAAAACGGCTTTGGATATCGTCCATGACGGATGAGGCTATTAAGGAGGGCTTTGCCAACCTGAAGGACCAGCGGCAATATGAGAGCCTCTATCTCGCTGGACTGAGTCGCGCGGTGGGCGACTGGCTGTTGGGCATGAACTGCACACGTCTCTATACGCTCATGTATCGGCAGCAACGTGGACAGGTGCTGTCCATAGGACGTGTGCAGACACCTACACTCGCTCTTATCGTGCAGCGACAAAAGGAGATTGATAATTTCAAGCCGGAACCTTACTGGGTGCTGTCTACCTTGTACCGAGACACGCTGTTTACCGCTACATCTGGCAAGTTCATGTCGGAAGAAGAGGGTAAGGCGGCGTTCTCAATGATTGAGGGAAAGCCATTTGTCATCACTGATGTTAAGAAAAAACAAGGTAAAGAACCGCCCAAACAGCTCTACGACTTGACCTCCCTGCAGGTGGATCTCAACAGAAAGTATGGCTTCTCTTCACAATTGTCGCTCAATATCATACAAGGATTGTACGAAAAGAAGCTGACTACTTATCCGCGTGTGGACACCCAATATCTTTCGGATGACATCTATCCCAAGTGTCCCGGCATTCTCAATGGTGTGAGCCAATGCGTGATGGAAGGTAAGAAGCCCTATCTATCCATCGTGCAAAACCTTGCGGCTATCAGCAAGAGCTTGCCTAAGTCGAAACGAGTCTTCGACACATCGAAGGTGACCGATCACCACGCCATTATTCCCACAGGTGTGGTTCCGTCGGGATTGACGGATGTGGAAAAGAAGGTGTACGACTTGATCGCAAGGCGATTTGTGGCCGCGTTCTATCCTGATTGCAAATTCTCGACGACCTCGGTCAGCGGTAAGGTTGACAAGGTGGATTTTAAGACGTCGGGCAAGGAAATCCTTTATCCGGGTTGGCGTAGCGTCTACTCCAAGGAGGATCAGACTGTGGATGAGAATGGCAAGAAGGAGATGGAGGAAAAGTTGCTGCCTACCTTTGAGAAAGGAGAAACGGGCCCCCACAGACCTACCTTGACGCGCAAGATGACCTTGCCGCCTAAGCACTACACGGAAGCATCGCTTCTGAGAGCCATGGAGACTGCCGGTAAGCTGGTGGACGACGAGGAACTGTCTGCGGCAATGAAGGAGAATGGCATAGGAAGGCCCTCATCGCGGGCGGGAATCATAGAAACACTCTTCAAGCGTCATTATATCCGCCGTGAGCGGAAAAACCTGGTGGCAACTCCGACAGGCATCCAACTGATAGACACCATACACGAAAAACTGCTCACAAGTGTCGAACTGACGGGTATGTGGGAGAAGAAGTTGCGTGACATTGAGCACCACAAGTATGATGCGGCCACGTTTGTCAATGAATTGAAGGAACAGGTGTCGCGCATCGTCACAGATGTGATGCACGACAACTCGGGACGTAGCATTGACAGTGGAGACGTGCCACAGAAGCCCTCTCCGAAGGCCCCGACAGCATCGGCTGGGCAAAAGAAAAAAGGGCCAAGGGCTAAGAAGGAAACTCAAGAGACGATGACGGCATCGGTGAAGGAGCAGGTGGAGACGCTGAGAGCCTCTGTGCCGCAAGAGGGCGACCTATGCCCGGTGTGCCACCAAGGGCACGTCATCAAGGGAAAGACGGCCTATGGTTGCTCAAGGTGGAAAGAAGGATGCAACTTTAGGGTTCCTCTTGAGCAATGAGGCTGTTTGATGCAGATTTTTGTAGCTTGGCTGCTTGGGCTTTTTCTTTCAAACGTTGCATATGCTCAAAAGCCCTCCGGCGCGTGGCGATGATCTGATAGCGATAGACCAAGCAGGTGGCAAGGAAATAGACCAGGACCTGGATCCACAATGCCTGATACTCAGGCTCTATGTCTTGCAGAGTCCCACCCATTGAGGAAATTCTCAGGAAACCGCGCACACCGAACGTGGAAGGGATGATGCTGGCCACGCCCTGCCAAAAACCGGGAATGTTGGATTGTGGCCAACTGATACCTGTCATGAACAGGAAGGGCACTGAGGTGAACACCACCAGCAACATGACGTTCTCTCGATAGCGCACAAGGCAGGAGAGCATCATGCCGAAGAAGATGCATGCCAAAATGTAGGGTACCAATAGCCCGATGATGGCTTGCGCGGAAACAAGCGACGTGAAGTGGAAAAGATGAGGTATCACAAGAGCCAAGTATGCTCCCATGACCAGGTAAATCATGAAATAGCAGAATGACTTGCCCAACACAATGCGGAAAATGCCGTTGTAGTGTTTGGATATGGGGACGAGGTCCTGGTAGCGGTTGTTTTCGCGTGCGGTGCCCGCTGCCAAACCGATGCCCAACAACAATGTCTGTTGCAGGATAAGCATCAGCACGCCCGGCAGAATGGCATTGCCATATCCGCCTGTGGTGTTGAAGATGGGCACTTCGTCAAAATCAAGTGGCTTGGTGGTCACTTCGTCATCACGGGTGGTGAAGTCGGTGCTTTGCGCAATCTGGACCTGGGAGCTCATCTCCGACGCTACGGCTTGTGCCGTCTGGTAGATGGCCTTGTAAGTGAGCATCAGGCTCATGTCGCAATAGACGCTGACCATTGATTGCTCCCCCCGGTAGATGCGACGCTCAAAATCTTCTGGGAAGTATAGGGCACCGTGCACTTGTTGCTTGGCTGTGAGATCCTGGGCTTCTTCCAAGGAGTTGCAATAATAGGCCACTTTGGCGTCTGGGCCCGCATCGAAGTCTCTGATGAATTCCCTGGAGGTATGTGAATGAGACATGTCGACAATGGCCACCGGTACATCGCGCACAACCTCGTTATTGTAAATCCATGAGTAGAGTATGGGGTAGAGCAGGGGCACTAACACGCAGAAGATGAGCACACCTTCATCCGTGATGGTGCCTCGCATCTCGCGGACACAAATGTAACAGGTGTCCGCGATACCTTCCTTAATCCGTTGAAGCAGACTGTCTTTTTCCATGCTTAGGGTATGTAAGTGTATACAAGCATCGCCTTCTTGATGTTCCATATGGTGAAGATGGGCAGAAGGGCGAAGATGCAGAGGGCCATGAGGTCAAACCATGAGTCGGTGAGGGGGAAGCCGTTGAAGATGCCCATCTGGTAAATCATGTAGTAATGGCGTAGCGGAAACAACTGGGCCACGGACTGAATGATGGAGTCCATGGCAAACACTGGATAGGTGGCTCCACATACGGAAAAACTCACCACCGACCACAGCGAACAGATTGACATGGACATGCGCAATGAGGGCATCAGACCAAAGGCAAATACGCCAAAGCCTTGACATGCCAAGACTGCCAGCAATCCCAACAATAAGATGGGAACCACGCCACCCGGATGTGGGAACCCCAGACAATAGAAGACGTAAAACTCAAAGGCATACATCATGGTCAAGAATATCAAGGTCTGAGGAAGAAGTTTTCCGATGAGGGCTATGTGCGGGTTGCCACCAGCCATCTTGATCCATTGTCGTGATCGTTTGAACTTCAGTTCGGTACCGATGGAGTAGGGCGTCAACAGGAAAATAAACACCATGAGCACGCCAGGCACCATGGTGGTGCTGAGGTAGATGTTGTAATTGGCCCATGGATTGCCTATCATGTGCAGGTCCACGGCAATGGGCTGGAGAAACGTTCGTATCTCCGTGCTGGTCTTTCCGATGGCAGACAACTTGGTCATGCCGACGGCTGCCGAGCCCAATGTGGAGATGGTCTTGAGGTCACGATAAAGCATCGAGCCTGCCACCATGGTCACATTGCTATAGTAGAAAGAGATCTTCGGCTGTCGGTTGGACATCAAGCCTGACGTGGTGCCTTTTGGTATGTACAGGAAAGCGTAGATCTTGTTGCGCTGTATGTCTTGTCGGGCTTCGTTGACGTTGGCGTAATGGGCCACCACGTGCGTAGTCTGGAAGGCGTCAAGCTGCCGGATGAGTTGGCGTGATGTTGTGGTGTTGTCTTGGTCCACCACTCCGACCGGCATCTCCACGGGCATGCCCTCGTCCATGAGCGATGTGAAAAACAGTATTGCGAGGGCTGGGAAGATGATGGTGCAAAAGCCATAAATGGGGTTCTTGCGCATGAGGCCAACCTCGCGGTAGGCAATGTGCAAGATCCGACTTAACACCCCTCGTTCGGAGGGCGTGTTGGCATTGCTGTTGTATGATGACGTCTCGGACAAAGTGCAGGTTGTTATTTCTTTAAGTTTCCTTGTTTCACGATGAGTGACATGCCTGGACGCAAGCCGTCAAACTTGTCCACGAAGTGAGCTTTCACCTCAAATGTCTTCAAGTCATATTGGCCTGTGCTCTTGGTGGCCTTCCATACGGCGTAGGCTCCTTCGTCCTTGATGGCATATACTTTCATCTTTACGTCCTTGTTGAAAGCAGGAGAGAAGGCGGTGAATGTGTCTCCCACCTTCAGTCCGTTGAGCAAGTCTTCGCGAACGTTGAATGTGCCCCACATGTCCTTCATGATGGAGATGCTCATGATGGGCGATCCCATGCCGACGAGCTCGCCTACCTTGGGATAGATGGTGCTGACCTCGCCTTCGACGTTGGAGACCTGTACGGTTTCACGCAACACCGACTTGACCACGTCAACTGCATTCTTTGCAGCTTCTGCGTTTTTCTTAGCTGCCTCCTTCTCTTGCACGCGTGCCCCGTTGCGGGCGAGGTCGTATTGGCTTTGCGCCACTTTCACTTGGGCCTCTGAGGCCTTGTAGGCCGCAAAAGCCTCATCGCGCTTTTGCGCGCTCACCACGCCCTCATTGAAGAGGTTTTGCATGCGTGTGTAGGTCTTGTGGGTGATTTCTGCGGCAGCTTTTGCTTGTTGCAGCAGTTGATAGGCACCTTGCATCTGCTCCTTTCTCGATCCGGCTTCCGTCAAGCTGCTCAGCGCCTGCGTTGCGCCCTCTGTGGCTTCAGCCACCTTTTGCTGGGCATTGGCCTCTGGCACATCGAGAATGGCGAGCGTGTCGCCCACGTGGACATAATCGCCTTCCTTGACACGAAGTTCCAAGACGCGGCTTGGCAACTTGCAACTGACTCGAAACTCTGACACTTCCACTTCGCCCTGGATGGTCTCATCTGTCTTTCCTAAGGTGAAGAAACCGATCAATCCAACTACGACAACGGCTGTGGTGAAGCCGAGCACGGCAAGAAGGATGTTGTTATGTTGTGTTTTTGCTGACATAGGTGATTTGTTGTTACTTATGCGTTTTGTATGAATGTTCTTGCTTTATTTCAAAAGTCCCAAGGCCTTCTGCAGGTTGACTTGGCTCAGTTTCATGTCCACCTCGGCGTCAATCTTTTGGCTTTGCGCCTGTTGCCATGCGGTTTGTGCAGCCAATACGTCGGTCGATTCCATGACACCCTCACGGAACCCCACCTGCGCGCAGCGCAGATTCTCTTCGGCGCTTTTGATGTTTTTCTCGGCCATTGACAATCGCTTATAGGCTTCCTTTACCTTGAAACGGCTTTGCGCTACCTGTAGGCTGATTTTTTCCTGTGTGTCGGCAAATTCCATCTGGGCCATGGCTGTGGCAGTCTTGGCTGCGTTTACCTTATATTTTCCTTCAAACCAGTTCCACACGGGCACTTGCACCATCACGCCGATGTTCCATGCTCCCGAGAAGTTGCGTTGGAAACCATTGTAGACGTTGGGGTTGGATATCATGTAACCTGCAGTGACTGCCACATGGGGCAAATAGGCCGAACGCACCAGTTTGGTGGATTGCTGGCTCAGTTCCACTGCGTTTTGGAGCATGCGTAGCTCTGGTCTCATGCTCTGAAGAGTGTCCACCGCAGTTTGTGGCAGGTCGTAGGCCACCGTGTGGAGGTTATCCTTGTTCTCATCAGCCAACGTGATGTTGTCATCCATGGGCAGTCCGCACAATTGACAAAGCAACATGCGTGCAAGCGAAAGGCCATCCTCCACCTGTGTGATTTGCATGTCTGCCTCATTGACCTTTACGTCGACCTTCAGTCCGTCTGCACGTGTGGCAACTCCTTCCTTGATCATTCGGTGCACGTCTTCGTCGAGCTTCTTTACCAAGTCACGGTAGCTGACTGCCAGCTTCTGCTTTTGCTTGAGTGATACCACTGTCCAGTATGCCTGGTCGATGTTGTAAAGAGTGGCTTGCGTCTTCAGGTCCAAATCGTTGTCTGCCATGGCTTCCGAAATGTCGGCCATACGGTTGGCTGCAGTGATGGCACCTCCCATATAGACAGGTTGGCGCAACATGATGGCGCCTCCAAACACATTCTGCGTCTTAGTCTTAAACGCATTGACGATCTCCTGTCCCAGTGCATTTCCAAAGGATCCGATGTATTGGGCAATGGGACCGTTGCCTGCTTGCTGCAGCAGGCTCCCCAACTGCTGGGCTTGGTCGGGTGTGATGACGCCTTGTCCCACCAGGTTGGTAATGTAGTCCGTCATGCTGCCCGACAAGTCACCCGTGACCTTGTTTACAGTGCTGGTGCCGATGTTGTTGAGCTTGTTCTTTTGCGATTTGCTCAGAAGGTTGACGTCGCGACTGGAAAACTGGTATCCAGCTACCGCGTCAACCTTGGGCAGGTACTTGGTGCGTGCAGCTTTGCGTGTGTTGATAGCTACATCCTTGCTCAGCCTTGCCACGTTGACCTGCTTGTTGTTGCGCAGGGCCAATGTGCGGCAACTGTCAAGGGTCAGTACCCGTTGGCCATGAGCTGTGAGGACGACACCAAACAAACTGATGATGAAAGCGAGCCTTCTCATATTTCTTGCTTTTAGTCAAGTGTGAAACTTTTGCTGCCTATCATGTTTCCGTCGGCGAAAATGCTCACTCGGTAGGTGCCACCCTCCAATGCTTGGTTGATATTATAATATAAGGTCATTGGTGTCTCCTTACCACCGTACTCCACCGACTTCTTCATGGTGCACTGCAACGATTTGTTCTCGTATTTGAACGACTCGCCACCACCCAGCAGGGTGCCGGCGGGTGTGTTGATACGGACGTACACGGTCTTTATGCCGCTGGTGGCCGTGACATTCTTGGCCAAAGCGAAGCTCACCTGCAGTGCCTTGGCTTTCTTGAGCTTCTTGGTGGTCTTTTGGTGCTTGTCGAGCTTTGACAAGTTGATGTTTATGGCATCGAGCTGTGCGGCGATGGCCACTTGCTCTGATAGCGACTGCTTCTCTGAGCTCAAGCCTTCTATCTGCTTGTTGGCTTGCTCATATTGTCCCTTGATGCGCGTGTTTTCGGCCGTGAGGTTCTGGTTGAGCCTGTTGAGCGAGTCAATTTGCATCACGTAACTGCGAAGTACGGCGCGGACGGTAGCCAGTTCCTTCTTCAGGCGAGCTATCTCCTTGGCGTCAGAGCTTTTGGTTTCCCTCAGCTCTTTCAGCAGTCGCTGGGTGCGCTCCTGCTCTTGGGTCAATTGGGCCACAATGGAGTCGTTGTTGATTTGGGTCTTCATCTCGCTGTATTGGTTGGCAAACTGTTGGTACTCGTTTTCCATTTCCTTTTTGTCGAGAGCTGCCAACTCTTGCATGGCTTTGTTCTCTTCTTTTTGCTTGTTAAGGTTGAGATAAAGCCATGTCACGCCACCTGCCAACAGCAGGATGACAATCACCAGTGGAATCAGTATTTTCTTGTTCATGTTCTTGTGTTGATGGTTTGTCTTTGGGCTTTTTGAAGCCGCATATGGAACGGTCCATAATTTGTTGCAAATTTAATCTTTTTCTGCTGAAGGGCAAAGAAAAAGTTGCTATCAAATATGTAATATCCAAAAAAAATGATAAATTCAAGCCTATTTGGATTGGAATAAAAGTCTTTTTTGTAATTTTACGACTGCAAACGTGTGTTGAAGCCGAGTGGGAAATGACTACCGGCGGTTGACCGAAAACATTAGTGTTATCATGATGAAAAAGTATTTTCTTTTTTTGGCTTTGCTGTTCATTCAGTTGCCTTTGTTGGCGCAAGTTGACTCCTTGGTTGTGAAGACCGACTCGTCGGATGTGCGCCATCAGGTGTTGCTGCAAACCACCAAGGGTGACATTGTCTTGGAACTCTACAATGAGACACCGCGTCATCGTGACAATTTTCTGAAACTTGTGCGGTCGGGGTATTATGATGGAATCTTGTGGCATCGCGTGATTGCCGACTTCATGATTCAAACGGGCGATTCCACCACGCGTCACGCAAAGCCGGGCGCCAGCGTGGGTGAATACGATCTCGACTATCGCATACCTGCGGAGATTCTTTATCCGAAATATTTTCATAAGCGGGGAGTGTTGGCGGCGGCACGTGAGGGCGATGCTGTGAACCCGGAGCGCCAGTCCTCTGCTGCACAGTTTTACATCGTATGGGGAACCACTTACAGCACGATGGCTCTCGACAAGATGCAAGGCCGTCTCGATGAGACTACGGGCGGGAAGGTGCAGCTGACGCCTGAGGTGCGTGACGCTTACCGCAAATATGGAGGCACGCCTCACCTTGATGGCCAATACACTGTTTTCGGCGAGGTGGTGAAAGGTCTCAATGTGGTGCGCGATATCGATTATGTGGAGACTGATGACTACGATCGTCCCGTGTGGGATGTGAAGATCACGAAGGCTTTCGTCATCAAGTGACGGATTTAGCTACCCATTAATAGAATTAGATAAATAGTGATGCTCATGAACATGTTCTCTCGGTTTGCAGGGCGGATCGCTTTGAGGTGGTTGCTTCTGGTCATGGCTGTTTTGGCTCCCTCGTGTGTAGATGCTACCACGTGGTCGGCCGACAACTTGGAGATGGAGCATCTGAGAGATCGCAACCGTTATGTCTGTGATCCCGATGGGATGCTCACGCCAGCCTTGCGAGACACAGCCGATGCTTATCTTCGGCAATTGCAGACCGTGTGCGGCATCCAGGCGGTGTTTGTCGTGGTGCGCCATGTAAAGGATGGCGACACATTTCGCGTGGCTGAGGACCTGGGCAATAAGTATGGCGTGGGCACGAAGAAGGAAAATCGTGGACTGGTGATTGTGGTGGCAACCGATGACCGGCGTTACACCATCGCCCCAGGAATGGGATTGGAGGCCGACTTGACCGATGTGGAGTGCGATGACATAGCGCGAGCTTGCATTGTGAAAAACATGAAAGTCAACCAGACGGACCAGATGGTGGTCGAGACTGCGAGAGTGCTTCTCAACAAGTTTAAGACGGGTAAGACCGGGGTGTCGTCGATTGATGGGAATGATGAGGATTCTGCCGATGACTGGATGTTCGCACTGCTCATCCTGCTGGTTTGTCTGGGCTGGCCCACGTGGGAGTTGGTCAAGTTGCTGCTCATTGCCTTGGGCCTCATGAAGAAGCCTGCGAAAACCAAACGTCACCGCCGTGGTAACAATAATGACGACTGGATGCCCCCATTCATCTTTGGCGGTGGCGGTGGCTTTGGCGGTGGTGGCTCCGTGGGTGGCAGCTTCGGCGGCGGTAGTTTCGGTGGTGGGGGCGCCAGTGGTGGCTGGTGATGTTTTTTGTGTAATTATAATCTTAAAGCAATATGAAGAAAGGAAACAAAATTCTTTTGGCGGTTGCAGTTCTTGTGATTTTCGTTTTCATGGGTGGGTGCAGCGCTTACAATGGTATGGTCAGTGACCAAGAAGCTGCCACTACGGCTTTGGCCAATGTGGAAGCCACTTATCAGCGGCGTGCCGATCTTATCCCTAATTTGGCCAAGACGGTGCAGGCTTATGCCAAGCATGAGAAGGAGACGTTTGACGCGGTGGTAAAGGCTCGTGCGGCCGCCACACAGGTGAAGCTTGATGTGGATAACTTGACTCCGGACCGCTTGAAGGCTTTCCAGAATGCGCAGGGTGAATTGTCGCAGGCATTAGGCCGGCTGATGGCCATCAGCGAGAATTATCCGGAATTAAAGGCAAGCGAGAATTTCCATAGCCTCCAGGTGCAACTCGAGGGGACGGAGAACCGCATCAATGAGGCGCGGCAGAAGTACAACGACGCGGTTCAAACATACAACAAGGATGTGCGCTCATTCCCCAATGTTCTCTTTGCGGGCATCTTCGGTTTCGAGAAAATGACGAAGTTCGAAGCTGCTACGGGGGCCGAAAAGGCACCGGAGCTCAATTTCGGTGAATGATAGGGACTGTTGGTGACATTTGACTGATGCAAATGACTTCACGGGGAAAGTCCCGCCGAGAACCATCGCTTGGGATGGCCTCGGCGGGACTTTTTGTTTTTTGCCTTGCGTCGGACTAACTGACCAGTAAGACATAGCGCTGGTGCAATCGTCATTTCTACGATGGTTCTGCTTTTTCTTTTTAGTCTCCTGCGAGAATTTCCTTGGCGCGGCCTAAGGCTATATTGATGTGGCTGCAGATGTTCTTTTCTCCCACAAAGTCGTAGAAACCAGCTTTCTGGAGGGCTTGGTGAACCTTGGGGACAACGCCCGACAGCACCACCTGTATGCCTTCTTTCTGACTCATGGCGCAAAGATTCGTGAGGTTGTGGATGCCCGTGGAGTCGACAAAGGGTACTTTCCTCATTCGGATGATGCGTACCTTGGGACGGTCGCCAAATGTGGCCATGATTTCCTCAAAACGGTTGCCGGCACCGAAAAAGTATGGACCGTTGATTTCGTACACCTCCACGCCTTTGGGGATGGAGAGGTGCTCGATGTTGCCCTTGATCATGTCGCTGTCCTCATTGATCTCATTCATGATGACCCTGACATCGGTCGTCTCTGACATCCGCTTCATGAACAGCAAGCAGGCGATGATCAGGCCCACTTCGATGGCCACCGTGAGATCGAAAATGATAGTCAGGAAGAAGGTAATCAGCAGTACGCTCACGTCACTCTTGGGATTCTTCATCAGGGCCAGGAAGGATCGCCAACCGCACATGCCATAGGAGACGATGACCAGCACACCGGCCAGGCAGGCCATAGGGATGTATTTGGCCAGGGGCATGAAGAAAAGGAAAATGAGCGAGAGTGTGATGGCGTGGATGATGCCGGCCACTGGGGTCTTGCCTCCATTGTTGATGTTGGTCATCGTGCGGGCGATGGCGCCTGTGGCTGGGATGCCGCCGAAGATGGGAGAGGCGAGGTTGGCAACGCCTTGGGCGATGAGCTCGGTGTTGGAATTGTGGTGGTCACCTATCACGCCGTCAGCGACAGTCGCTGAGAGAAGCGACTCGATGGCTCCGAGCACGGCGATGGTGAGTGCGGGCGACACAAGGCTCTTGATGGTCTCCCAGGTGAGTGCGGGCATGTGGGCGTCAGGGATGGAGTTGCTTACCGAGAAGCGGTCGCCGATGGTCTCGATGGTTGTTACGCCTGCATAGTGCTTGAGCGCCAGTGCCCCGAGGGTCATGGCAATGATGGCCACAAGCGATCCGGGAATCTTCTTGCTGAAGCGGGGCGTTATGGCGATGATCGCCACGCTGAGGAGACCCACGCCGGCACACCACCAGTCTATGGTGCTGAGATGGGTTAGGTAGCATTGCCATTTTTCGATGAAGTCGCTTGGCACGCTGTCTATGGAGAGACCGAAGAGATCCTTGATTTGTGTGGTGAAGATGGTGACGGCGATACCGCTTGTGAAACCGACAACGATGGGGTAGGGAATAAACTTGATGATCGTGCCCAGATGAAGCAGGCCAAACATGATGAGAAACGCGCCTGCCATCAGCGTGGCAATGGTCAGACCCTCGAATCCGTATTGCTGTATGATACCGTAGATGATGACGATGAACGCTCCCGTAGGGCCACCTATCTGCACCTTGCTTCCGCCAAGCAGTGATATGATAAATCCCGCTACGATGGCGGTGATGATTCCTTTCTCGGGGGTCACGCCTGAGGCGATGCCGAAGGCTATGGCCAGAGGGAGGGCCACGATACCCACGATGATGCCTGCCATGAGGTCGGCCATAAATGTTTTCTTGTTGTAGCTTCTGAGCGTGTCGAGGAGCCGAGGCTTAAAATCTAACTTGCTGTTCATCTTTTTTCTTTTGTTCTGTATGGTATGTTTCTCTCAATTTTTCTTGTTGGGCAACGGGGCCTCGAACCAATGCAAGGGCTGCTTGATAATCGGGACTCTCGGCCGATTTAGCATATTGTTGCAAAGATGTTTATGTATGTTAAAACGGGGCTGCGCTCTGTTTTATTGTGCTTCGAATCACTTTTTAGGTGGATTCTATAAATTAGCTTTGTCAGATTTTGAGGCTCTTTTTGAGGTCATTTCGTTAGCGCGTGAGGGAGCATAGCGAGCCATGTGACCGAACAAGCTGGCGGAATGGGCCAAAAAGAGACCAAAAAGATGGCAAAAAGTAATCCACTGTTTTTTTTATATC
>DJOV01000128.1:25275-25415 GCA_002437285.1 Prevotella sp. UBA6429
TATATCGTTATGGTGGTAATTTGTAGAACCCACCTTTACTTTCTTTCTGGGAATTGAGGTGGTGGATGATTCCTACGGCAGGTCTTTAGTACATTCGCTTTTGCCATTTATAAAATATTGACAATGTATATAAAAAAACA
>DJOV01000013.1:0-46193 GCA_002437285.1 Prevotella sp. UBA6429
TCTTTTGGCCTCTTTTTGGTTCATAGCGCCAGTTCGTTCGGTCATATAGCCCGCTATACTCCCTCACTCACTGACACTATGACCTCAAAAAGTGCCACAAAATCTGACAAAGCTAATTTATAGACCCCACCTAAAAGGAAGCATGAGCACATGCACATCCATGCGTGAATGTTTCTGTTGCGGTTAGTGCACATTTCGGGTCAGAGCACCTCCACCACCGTGAGCACGTCACCCTCGACCCTGAAGCGCACGTCGTGCCCCTCATAGGGCATGCCGTACACCTTGTTGGCATCGTGGTGATAGTGGGGGCGTGGGTCGAGAGCCAGCACCTGGCGCAGCGTGGTGGCCCGCTCCGCGCCCATGACGCGCACGAGCTCCGCCGGGATCACCACCTGCAGACGGTGCATGGGGTGGCTGTCGACAAAGCCCGAGCGCACACCAGCGTGGCTGTCGGCGTAGGCCACATAGGGCTTGATGTCGTAGATGGGCGTGCCGTCCATGAGGTCGGCGCCCTTGACGTGGATGACGGGGCCGCGCGGTGTGGACCACTCCACATGGTCGAGCCGCACCGACGACAGTCCCAGCGGGTTGGGACGGAAGGGCGAGCGGGTGGCGAAGACACCCATGCGCACGTTGCCGCCCAGCACGGGAGGCCGCACCACAGGGCTGGCCGCAGCATGGCGGTTGGCCGAGAACGACCAGATGAGCCACAGGTAATCAAACTCCTCCAGGCCACGCAGCGCGTCGGGGGTGCGCCATGCGGGTTCGAAGACGATGGTGCCCTGCAGGTCGGGCGCCAGCCCGCTCTGCTTGGGCACGCCAAACTTGGAGGCGAAGGGCGAATGGAAGTGGGCGATGGGGGTCAGGTTCATGTGAGAATGAGGTAGGGGGAGTTAGATGCTGTCGGTGCTGACGTTGAAGTGGGAGGACAGAAGGAGCATCAAGGCCATCTCCGTCCAGCAGACGATGACGGGCACATACATGTGTGGCGCATCCTCCTGGTAGGGTTTGAACGTCTCCGTCACTTGATGGAGGCTGCGCTGGAAGACGTAATAGACGATGCTGGCCGTGATGAAGCCGATCAGCGTGCCGGCCAGGACATCGCCGAAATAATGCACCCCCAAGTACATCCTCGACCAGCAGGTGAGGCACGCCCACACCACCAAGGTGGCGGTGAGCAGGTGGCGGCGGAAGACATAGAGCATGAAGAACGTCAGGCCCCAGCAGTTGGCGGCGTGGGCTGAGGGGAAACCAAACCGCCCGCCCCGGTAGCCGTCGACGATGTGCACCAAGGGCGAGATGGGATTGGCGGGATTGGCGGGGCGCAACCGTCCCACGGAGGAGCGGATGAGCGAGCCGCTCAGCTGGTCGTTGATCGTGATGACGAGTGCCAGGACCAACAGGCAAGCCAGGTTGACACGCCAGGGGAAACGCCGGAACATCACGTAGGCGATGCTCAGGTAGAGCGGTAGCCAGATGTATCGGCCGCTGAACATCTCCATGAAGTTGTCCCAATAGCTGTTGTGCAAGCCGTTGATGGCGAGGAAGATGCTGGTGTCCCAGTGATTGATTGTCTGGAGGAAGGAGGATAGTATCAGGTCTGTCATGATTCTGGTTTGTGGGGGTGATAGCCTCTACCTTATTTCTTTTGTGTGCCCCGGTGCGCGATGTCGTCAAACAACACTTGCAGCAGGGCCTGTCCGCGGCGCAGGTTCTTGCCTTTCTCAGGTCCTTCGTCCACCACCGTGCGGCCCAACTTGTTGTCGTAGATCATCGTGTTGCCACGGTCTATCAGTCCGATGCCGTCGTTCATGAGGAAGAAGGCGTAGTGGGGTATGGCTGCATCGAAGATGTCCTTGCTGAACGTCATGTCGTTGGCGTCGATGCCCAGTTGTCCGAGCAGCGTGGCGGCGAGGTCCTGTTGTGAGGCCAACGTGTCGATGACACATGGCTCCTTGACGCAGCCGCCCGTCCAGATCATGGGTATGTGGAAGCGCCAAGGCTTGAAGTTGTCAGCGTTCTTGGGCCATGCGCCGAGATGGTCGGGCACGATGATGACCAGCGACTGCTTCCAGCGGGGCGACTGTCGCAGCCACGACACGAAGTTGCCCACGCAACTGTCAGCGTAGGCAAAGGCGTTGAGCGTCTTGTCGCGCAACCGGTGGTAGGGCACGTCAAACGGTTCGTGCGAACTGGAGGTCTGTATGACCCGCAGGTAGGGATAGTTGGTGGGTGCGTTCTTGTAGTAGGCCGTCAACCGGTCCTTCACGTGTGCGAAGAGCAGATGGTCGGGCACGCCCCACTTGCTCAAGCGGTCGGCCACGGGGAAGTCCACGTCCGACGTGATGTCCTCAAACCCCTGGTTGATGAGAAACGACCGCATGTTGGTGAAATCGGCGTCGCCACCGTAATAATATTGCAGCTTGTAGCTCCATTTGGCCAAGTGAGCGGCCAGCGACGGGATGGCAGCCGTCTTCTTGGGATATTTCATGAGGCTCACCGTCGACGGGGCGGGGTAACCCTGTAGGATGGACACCAGCCCTCGGTCGGTGCGGAAGCTGTTGGCATAGAATCGGGAGAAGTAGACGCCCTCCCGTTTGAGTGCGTTGAGCTGTGGCGTCACCTCGGCCATGCGGCCCTGCATGTCGGGTGTGCGCGCCTTCATCACCGTGTCGGAGAAGCTCTCCAGGATGATGAGGTAGACATCGGGCAGGTTGTTGCGGTCGATGTTCACCACGTTCGTCGTATTGTGATTCCCCGTGGGCTTGTTGAAGTCATAGACGAGGAAATGGGCGCGCACGTCGTCCATGAATCGGTATTGCGAAGCAAAGTCCTCTTGGTGTGACATGCTCTCCATAAATGAGAAGAGCGGGTTGACGGCGGCATGGTTGATGACCGTGCGCTGTGAGAAATAAGCCTTGCCCGTGTTCATCGACGACACGGTGACACCACCGCGGATGGGCAGGAAGAGCGCCGCCAGGAGCAGGGCCTCGATGACGATGGGCCACCGCTTGCGTTCGTTGCAGGGGCGGAAGGCATCGCGATAGAGCAGGTGGAACACGACGCTGATGAGTGCCGTGATCATCGCAGTGCCCATCAGTCCCATCAGTCCTTCGCCCCATCCCACGCTGGCCAGCGCATCGGCGGGCGATGTGGTGAGGAAGAACCAGACGGTGCTGTCGAGCGGAAAGCGCCAATAGCCATACAGTCCCACGTTGGCCACGAAGCTCAGGGCCACGATGAGCGACGCCAGGCCGAAGTAGCCAGTCAGCGCCCAGCGCCACGCCTGCGTGCGGCGGAAGGCGGCGATGGGCAGGTCGCTCAGCAGAAGCAACAAGGCCGGCAGCGCCGTCAGGTAGCCAGCCATCGACAGGTCGAGAGGCAAGCCGTGGGCCACGACGGGCAGCAGGTCGCTCAAGCCCCCCGCATAGGTAAGCAGGAACACAGGCTTCTGCAGCATGAACGTCAGCGTCCATGCCACAAAGGTAGCCACAATCAGGAATATCTTCTTTTTCAAGGTCACCTATCTCAGTTCGGTCAGTTTGCCCTTGGTACATTCAAACCAAGGCTCCTCATCGCGCAGGGCGATGTCGTCATATTCAAATGGAGCCACCACGGTGTCGTGGCCGTCGGGCAACACCAGTCCCATCTTGCCGTCCTTCTGGGCGATGACGGGCATGGTCATCATGTCGTCGACATAGACGTAGGGCGTGCGCAGAAACTCATAGTGGGCCGGCACCAGCACGTGCCCCTCATGGTCCTTGATGCCATACTTGCCGTCTTGTTCAAACACATCGTGAAACTTGAGGTACTTCGCCTTCATGCGCTCCACGTAGAACGTCATGGTCTCCTCGTCGCCAATCATGCGGACAAAATAGTGGAACGTGTCGCAGTAGTTGGCGATGGCGCGCGCCACGAGCATGCGCCACGACAAGTCTTTCACCACCTTGCGGTTCAAGTCGATGTATCGTGCCATGGCCTCTTCGCGCTGGGGCACGTTGAGCGTTCTCATTCTGGCCTCAAACTTCTCCAGCATGGCCAGTGAGCCGTGCATGGCCTTGATGTAGCGGTGTATCTGCCGACCCATCTCGCAAGCAAAGAACTTGTCTACTTGCCGGGTCTCAATCTCTTCTCTGAACAGTCCTTCCATAGTGTTCGGGATCTTTGGTTTAGTTATGTTACAAAAGTACAAACAATCTTTTGAAAGACCAAAGGAAACCGGCAATTAAATTGGGCTCTTCCTGAATTTGGAGTGATGGGACCTTTGTGTTGGGGTGGAATGTAAACCGATATAAACCCCAGGGGAGCGGGAAGCCCTGACGGGCTCATGCTGACGTTTGCGTCCTTGGCCTTGTGAGCAAGCTCACGGCCAATGATGCAAACGTCAGCATGGCGGCGATAGCCGCCTTCCTGCACCCCTGGCCATAAACCGAATGAAACCGCTCACGCAGCAGGAGTGTAAACTGGTTAAACCGCTTACGCAGTAGAATTGTAAACTGGATGAACCCGCTCACGCATGTCTCGCATGCCTTGCTGTTTACACTCCGTGGACAGGGACCGATGGATGGCGTGAGCGGTTTCATTTGGTTGATGTCTGCATCGGTTTACATTCAAGCCATGGGTCTCATCCCTCCACCTTCTGGGAGAGCCTCTAAAAAACAATCCCCCATCGTCCTGTCGTGGCGGTGGGGGATATTGTGTCATGGGGGTGAGCCCTCAGGAGAGCATCTTACCAGATGTGGGCGCGCTGCTTCTTGGGGATAAACATCTTGTCACCCTTCTTCACGTTGAAGGCCGTGTACCAGGCGTCGATCTGCGGCAGGGCAGCGTTTACGCGCGCCATGTTGGGCGAGTGTACGTCGACCGTCAACAGGTATTTCACATACTCGTCGGTGGCGTTGCTTGCCCATACGCGTGCCCAGGCCAGGAAGAACCGCTGCTCAGGGGTGAAGCCGTTCTCCTTGGCCAGTGGCTTGCTCTTCATGACGTTTTGCAGGGCGGTGTAGGCGATGTTCAGTCCGCCGTTGTCGCCGATGTTCTCGCCGAGCGTCTGCTGGCCGTTCACCTTCACGCCAGGCAGCACCTCGAAGTTGGAGAAGTAGTTGGCGAGCACGCCTGTGCGTGCGTCGAAGTTCTTCTTGTCCTGTGCTGTCCACCAGTTGCGCTGGTTGCCGTTCTTGTCAAACTGTGCTCCCTGGTCGTCGAAGCCGTGGCTCATCTCGTGTCCGATGACACCGCCGATGGCACCGTAGTTCACCGCGTCGTCGGCCTCAGGGTCGAAGAAGGGCGGCTGCAGGATGGCTGCCGGGAAGCAGATCTCGTTGGTCGAGGGATTGTAATAGGCGTTGATGGTCTGCGGCGTCATGCCCCATTCCATCTTGTCCACCCGCTTGTTGACGTTGCGGGCTATCTCGTCATCGTTGTTCCAGCGGGCTATGCGTGCCGTGTTCTCATAGAGTGAGAGGCTGTCGACGACCTCCAGCCCAGTATAGTCCTTCCACTTGTCGGGATAGCCTATCTTGATGATGAAGTTGGCCAGCTTGTCCTTGGCCTGCGCCTTGGTGGCGGGGCTCATCCATGTCAGGCCGTCGATGCGCTGTCCGAGAGCCGTCTGCAGGTTGTGCACCAGTTCGAGCATGCGCTGCTTGCTCGACTCTGGGAAGTACTTCTCCACGTAGAGCTTGCCGATGGCCTCGCCCAGCACGTTGCTCACGAGCGACACGGCACGCTTCCAGCGCGGGCGGTCCTGTTTGACACCCGTCATCACCTGGCTGAGCTCAAACTCCACCTTGCGGAAGGCGTCGCCCATCTGCGATGTGGCACCGCTGATGACCTTCGCTTCGGCATAGGTCTTCAGGTCGTCGAGGGGCGTGTCGGCCAGGATCTTCTCCACCTCGTGGAGCGGCTCGGGCTGTCCGAGGTCCACGCTGTCGAAGGCGGGATAGCCGCTGGCCAGGAAGACGGTGCCCCAGTCGATGCCGGGATAGTCGCTGAGGAGCTGGGCGAAGGAGAGCTTGTGGTAGTTGCCCTCGACGTCGCGCAGCTTCACGCGGTCATAGCTCGCCTTGGCGATGCGCGTCTCGATGGCGAGCACGGTCTGCATCTTCTTCTCGGCCGTGGCCTCGTCGCTGCCCGTCATGGCGAAGAGCTTCTTGAGATACGTCTTGTAAGCCTCCAGCACACGCTTGTTCTGTGCATCGTCGGAGAGGTAGTAGTCGCGCGAGCCCAGGCCCAGTCCGCCCTGTCCCACGTAGACGATGTTCCACTCGGCGTTCTTCTGGTCGGCGGTCACGCCCAGGCCGTACATCATCGTGTTCTCGCCGTTGCGGTCAAGCTCAGCCGTCACCAGCTGGTACTCCTTGCGGTTCTTGATGGCCGCGATCTTGGCCAGCGTCGGCTTGATGACGGAGTAGCCCTCGCGGTTCATGCGCGTGGAGTCCATCATGAGGTTGTAGAGCGATCCGATCTTCTGTCCCAGTGAGCCCTGCTTTTGGGGAGTGGAGGCGTATTGCAGGATGATGTCCTGTATGCGGTTCTGGTTCTGCTCATAGAGGTCGGTGAAGGCACCGTTGCTGGTGTGCTCGGCATCGAGGGGATGGCTCTTCAGCCAGCCACCGGCCGCGTAGTGGTAGAAGTCGTCGCCGGGGCGCACGCTGGTGTCGAGGTTCTTGGGGTCGATGCCCGACTGCGGCGTGGACTGGGCGAAGGCGGTTGTGGCGCACAGGGCCAGGCCCACGAGTAGCATTTTCTTGTTCATGATGATAAAGAATGATGGTTATATGATTGCAAAGTTACGGCTATTCTTTGAGATGGGAATAGATTGCATGTGTAAAAAATGTTATTATTTTTGTAACCTTTTTCTTGCATTTCTCGTTGAGAAATGTTATTTTTGCATAACAGGAAACGCAGGACGGACAGCCCGGATCCCTTTGCCGTGAGACCTGTCCTACCTTAGGCCAATCCCTTGAAGACCACACGATTGCTATTCGAGACCATGCAACACTATGTCTATCCTACCCGGGCGACGAACTGTCTGTCAGCCCTCTTGTTGAGTTTTCTTTGCTGCGCCACGCTCTTGGCGCAGTCCGCCGCATATCGCCGCACCGTCATCCCCACCTTGTCGCAGTTGCCCGTCAACGCCCTGAACTGCATCTTCCAGGACTCAGAGGGCTACATGTGGTATGGCACCGTCGATGGCCTGTGCCGTGACGACGGCTATGGCATCCACACGTTTCGCAACGACTTCTTGACCCCCGAACTCATCCAGATCAACCTGGTGCAGGCCATCACCGAGGATGCGCGCCACCGCATCTGGTTTGCCACCCACAAGGGCTTGTACATCCTCGACAAGAGCAATTACGCCATCCGGCAGGTCGACATCCCCGGCCTGCGCGATGTCCATGTCGACAAAGTGATGGCGGCGGGCGACGGGCAGGTGTATGCCTGGCATGGCGCCACGCTCTACCAGGTGACCCTCGACGGCCGTCTGGCCGCCACCTACCGGTTGCCCGGCCCCATCAACGACCTCTATGAGGACGCTCGCCACCGCCTGCTGGCGAGCGTCAGTCCCATGGGGCTATGCGTGCGCCAGCCAGGTGGCAAGCGCTTCGTGACGGTCAACGGGAGCGTGCGCGCCATGTCGGTGTGTGAAGACCATAGCCGCCGCTTCCTGTGGCTGGCGGCCTACGACGAAAAGATTTACAAGATACCCCTTGATGGGCGCTGCGAGCTCACTCCCCAGACCATCGCCGGCGACCAGGCGAGGGGCACGCACAGCTTCATCCAGATAGTGCAAGACGGCATCAGCCACCATCTCTGGCTGCGCACAACCAAAGGCCTGGTGGTGCTGTCGCCAGGACCGGGCAACACGCTCACAAGCCTGTCGGACGATGACGGGATGTCCCGACAGAACATGCTCCTCAGCTGTCTCAGCGTCGACCGGCAAGGCAACGTGTGGGTGGGCGGCTTCGACACGCCCAGCTTCTATGTGCAGGCCCAGCGCGGGGACAGGATGGGCTACGTGGGCCCCGTCATCCAGGCGCAGACCCGCTATGCACCGGCCATCGTGACCCTGTGTCGCGATGACGGCGGGCACATCTGGTATTACCAGGAGGGTAACGGACTGTATCTCTACAATCCAGCCACGGAGAAGATTACCTCCTATCGCGACTGCCCGTCGACGGCAGGCGAGGCGCTCGGCGTGGTGCCCTATCTCGTGCGGTCAAGGCACCCCAACAGCATCTGGGCATCCACGCTCGGCGACGTCTACCTCCTGCAGCGCAGTGGAGAGACAATGGCGCTGCGGCAGCGGGTGACGATGGAGAGCCACGTGCGCAAGACGGGCAATGTGGAGAGCATCTATGAGGACAGGGCGGGCAACCTGTGGGTCAGCACCATGAGGGGCCTGTATGTGTGGCGACCCGCCACGCGGCGTGTCGAGGTGCTGTCGGAGACCATCGGTGACATCTCCGACTTCACCGAGACGACCGACGGCCATGTGTGGGCCACCATCCGCAACCGGGGCATTGCGCGCCTTGACGCCAAGGGGCGCATCAAGGTCTATCCGCACGACATCGACTTCACGTCGCTTGACGCCTCCCGTGACGGGCACCTCTGGCTGGGCACCGGTGAGGGGCGCGTGCTGGAGTTTGTGCCCTCGCACCCGGACCGGCTGGAAGACTGGACGGCCCGTTGTGGCATGAATGGCGACATGGTGGATCACATTGCCGTCGACCACCTCGGCCATGTGTGGGTCACCACCAACCAGCGGGTGCGCGAGTTCAATCCCCGCAATGGCGCGTTCCGCATGCTGAAGACTGCCGACGAGGATGTGCCGCTCAACCGTTTCCTGCCGCGCGCCGTCTATTTCGACAAGCCCACCGCCACCATGTATCTCGGGGGAATACCCGGATATGTCATGCTGAAGCCCAGCCGGGCGCTGGAGCACAAGCCGAAACCCATCAGGACGGTGGTGAGCGATGTGCGTGTGGGTGGCCGTAGCGTGTGGCTGACACCCGGGCGGCGCGGCGGTGCCGACCGCATCGACATCATGCCCGGTGAGACCAACCTGTCACTGTCGTTCACCACCCTCGACTATGCCAACCGCAGCCGTGTCAACTATGCCTATCGCCTGGAGGGTGTCGACAAGGACTGGAACTACCTGACCGACGGACAGAACGTGGCCCGTTATAACAAGTTGGCCAAGGGCACGTATGTGCTCGAGGTGAAGGCCACCGACGAGAATGGCCTGTGGAGCAACCGCGTGACGCAGTTCACCATCCACCAGTTGCCGGCATGGTATGAGACGTGGCTCGCCTACACCTTATATATTATGGCGTTCCTGGCCATTGTCGGCCTGTTGGGTCGTCTCTATCTCAACTGGCACAAGGAGATGGAGGAACGCCAGATGGTGGAGAATCTGCTGAAGGCCAAGCAGATGCAGATCGCTGCGGGCCGCCTCCATGCGGACAGCGCAGAGACCGGGGATGGAGCGGCTGGACCAGAGAAGACCGTCCGCTCAGGCGATACACACGGCCATCCTGTGGACGTGAGGGTGTCGAACGTGCGCTCGTTTGACGAGGAATTTGTGGCGAAAGCCACGAAGATCGTGGAGCAAAACCTCGCCAACGCGGAGCTCAGCGTGGTGTTTCTCGCCTCAGAACTGGGCATGTCGCGCTCCACCTTCATGCGGAAGATCAAGGCCGTGACAGGCCAGACACCGCTCGACTTCATCAAGTCCATCAAGCTCAAGCACGCCTATGCCATGCTCGAAGACAAGACGGCCACCATACAAGACGTGATGAGGGCAGTGGGTTACAATGACCGCAAGACATTCTCGCAGTCGTTCAAGGAGGCCTTCAACATCACGCCCGTCGAGCGTCAGCACAAGGCGTGAGAGCGTCAGCGCAAGGCGTGACCCGCCTCCTGGGGAGGCATGACCCGTGCGCTTTGTGGCAGGCAGGTGCGTAGCATGCGTCATGGCGTATGTGGCTTTCTTTTCATTCCAAGGTGGTTATTCGTTCAAAAAGGCTTGTGACGAATAACCACCTTTGTTTTGCCCAATATTATTTAGGATTTGTTGACATGGCAGACTATCTTTGCACCGTGTGAAGGTTCACCCCGCAATCTACCTGCCCCGGCATGACGAACCGTGCCGATGCCAACTTGCCGATGAAGCACAAAAAAATCCTAAATAACCAAACCATGAACATCAGACATCTAATCCTTACATTGTCTCTTGTCGTCAACAGTGTCGCCATGTGGGGTGCCTCGCTGACGGCAACCTTCCTGGATGACCTGAGCGGGACCGAAGACTGGGCAGCCACCTATTACGACCTCGACCGGGCGCAGGTGGCCCACGACCTCGGCCTGACCGAAGAGGCCTTGCTGGCCAATGCGGGCACCAAGGTGATCATCTGCTCCGTAAAGGAGGACGGCACGGCCATCGCGCCCAACGGATCCTATGCCAGTGCCGACGGCAACCCTGGCGACTGGCACGATGCCAACGGCCACTCGCTGGGCGGATGGAGCGGGACGCCCGCGTTCTATCACGTAATCGACTACAAGAACTTCCGTGTGGGCATCGGACAGAACCCGAAGGCGGGGCTGGCCTACGGACAGTCGTTCTCCTTCAAGTTGGTGGCGCGATACAGTGCCGGCGGCGCCGATCCCGTCACCGCCACCTATGACGTGACCTATAAGATTACCTACCAATGCCTCTATGAGAAAGCGGTGGCGGAGGCCCGTGCGGCCTTGTCCAGTGATGTTTATGCCAGTGTGACGGGCGCCACCCGCGCCACCCTCCAGCAAGCCGTCGAAAACGAAGCGGAAGCCACGGAGGCAGGCTGGCAGGCTGCCGCCGCCAAGATCGTGGCAGCCCGGGTGGCCTTTGTCGCCGCTGCATCGCGTGTCGGAGCCTACGACTTTTCCGATTCGCCGCGCCATGGCAGTTATGCCTGCACCTATTTTGATATTGGCAACGAGGCCATCGCCGCCGCACTCGGTTTGTCGGCCAGCGACTTCCAGGCAGCCTACAAGGCCGACAACACGGGCTCCGTCACGATGGCTACCTATGATGTCAATGGCAATGTGTTCCAAGCGTCAAACGATGCAGGCGACGGCGACTTCCGCGGATATTGGCTCAATGCCGACGGCATGCGCAGCGGATGGGCCGACGGTACACTCTTCTTCGTCTACGACCCGCTGGGCCGTGTCGGCATCGGGCAGATGCCTGTCACCGAGGCGGGCAAGACCCCGTGTGAGCCCGGCATGCGCTACACGTTCCACCTTGTCTTCCAATATCAGGGCAAGCAGGCTGTGGTGGCCGTCACCTACACCACCACGTACAGGGTGTCGTATGAGACGGCGCTCAGCGAGGCCCGTGCCCTTCTGGCCAATGACGCCTATGCCCTTGTCAACGGAGAGCCGCGACGCAACCTCCAGCGGCTCGTCGATGCCGACGTGGCGACAGGCGAGACGGCATGGCAGGCAGCGTGCGACGAGCTCAAGGCGGCCATGGACGCCTTCCGACAGGGTGTCACCCTGGTCGGTGCCGGCTCTTATGTCCTGAAAGACTCACCCCGCCACGCCACCTTCGCATGCACCTATCTTGATGTGGACAACCATGCCATTGCCACGGCGCTCGGTCTCGACGATGATGCCTTCAAGGCCGCCTACCGCCATGACAACACAGGCACGGTGACGATGGGCACCTACGATGCCGACGGCAAGTTCTTCGTGGCGGCAAACGATGCCGCGGAAGGCGACCGCCGCGGCTATTGGCTCAACCGGGAGGGCAAGCACGCGGCTTTCTCCGCCGGTTACATCTATTTCGTCTATGACAGTCTGGGCCGTGTGGGCGTGGGCCAGATGGCCCTGTCGGAGACGGGCAAGGACCATGTGGAGGCAGGCGACACGTGTGCCTTCTCCATGCTCTTCAAGCATGAGGACAAGATAGCTGTCGTGTCCGTCACCTATGTCGCCACACACTACCTGTGGCTGCAGGATGTGCTGGCCGAGGCGCGCCGTGTGCGCCAAGGCATCACCATCCACTACGACACCACGTCGCTTGACGCTGCCATCGCCGCCGGTGAGGCCATGGACGAAACGGCCTCCTCCGATGCCATCACAGCCTCCGTCAATGCCATCAACACAGCCCTTGACGACTATCGGAAAGTCCTTGAGAACGTCAGCCGGTTTGCCGGCGTGGTCGAGGCGGCCAAGGGTGAGCGCACGGCCGATGCCTATCCGGGCACAGCCGCGTTTGACCAGGCCATCCAGGCGGCCGACAACTTCCTCGCCATGCTGCGCGATGACCCCACGCTTGACGCCACGGCGGCCACCGACAGCCTCAATGCGGCCCGCGAGGCTTATTACAATTCGCAATACCCCATCCCGGCGGAGCAGGAGCAGGTGTCCTGTGTGGACCTCTCGCTCAACGCCTCGGAGAAGTATGTGCTCCGCGTGGACGGCCAGCCTTACTATGGCACCAACATACAGCTCCGTGCCGACAAGATGCGCGGCTACCTGGGGTGGAGCGACGCTGACATCGAGGCTTGGTTCAAGCGCGCCGCCGACGACGGCTTCAACACGGTCAGCGTGCCCGTGTTCTGGAGCGAGGTGGAACTTGAGAAAAACCATTTCGACTGGCACATCCTTGACCAGTACCTCAACTGGTGCCATCGCTATGGCCTGCGCATGGAACTGCTGTGGTTCTCGTGGAGCAGCGGCGGACGTGTGCAGTGGCTCTGGAACGGGGCCAACGGGCGTTACCAGCTGCGCACGCCCGATTACGTGTGCTCGCAGAGCGGCACCTCGGAGTTTTGTGTCTTGCGCAATACGTGGGAGTACAGTCTCGACTGGCGCGACACCAACCTGCGCGAACGCGACACCTACGTCTTGTCGCGCGTCATGGACCATGTGGCCCTGTGGGACGCCAACAACGGCAACCCCCATACTGTGGTGGGTGTGCAACTGGGCAACGAGGCGCGCGGACATGGCAACAACGGGGCAACGGCTGCCGAGATCATCGACTACTACCATCATGTGGGCGCAGCCGTGAAGAACTCGCGCTATGTCACCTGGACCCGCCTCAACTGTGTCTCCTATGAGACCAGCGGCCGCACTTCGGCCAATGAAGCCAAGCGCAACAACGGAGGCACCAACATCGACTTTGTGGGCATTGACGTCTATGGTACCAACGCCGGCAAGATCAAGGGCAACATCGACGGGCAGCTTGGCACCAACGGCAAGAACTACCGCATGGTCATGGAGATCGACGCCAAGGATGCCGCCTCGCCGTTCTACCAGATGGCCGCCCTTGCCGGTGACAAGGCTTTCGACTACTACAACCTCGGACCGGTAGATGGCAACGGCCTCTACGCCAATGACGGCACGTCGCCCAAGGAACGCTCCCACATCCAGTATGTGCGCCAGCGCAACAAGATACTCAACCTCGCCATGCGCGACATCGCCGTCAGAAAGCAGGGCAGCGGGCTCTATGTCTACAACTACACGGGTGGCAAGGCTGACACCGAGACAGGCTACCAGGGCATCCGCTTCACGCCCGACGCGGCCACTACCCAGGCCATTGCCGTGGAGCACACGTCCAACCAGTTTCTGCTGCTCTCCACACGGGGCGGTACGTTCACGCTCCCTGCTTCGCTCAACGTCACCTTGGCCCAGCGTGGCCATTTCGACGAGGAGGGCCTGTGGGTGAGCGAGGGCGATGTGGACATCGTGGCCAATGCCATCCAGATGCCCGAGACCAGTTGTGTGCTCTGCTGCAAGAACGGCGATGTGCCGGTCACATCCTCGGTAGACCTGCAGCGCGCGGAACGCTCCGCCACCGTGCAGTTCTATACGGTCGACGGCCGTAGGGTATCGTCCGCCTACAAGGGGGTCAAGATAGCCAGGCGCGCCGATGGCACTGCAGTGAAGTGCTTTTAGGTGGGTTCTGTAAATTACCACCATAAAAACATGAATAATGAAGGGTCACGTTCTGCCATCTTTTGGTCTCTTTTCGGCTCAGACCGCCACCTCGTCCAGTCGTATAGCCCGCTATACTTCTTCACTCGCTGACGCCCTGACCTCGAAAGAGCCTCAAAATCTGACAAAGCTAATTGATAGAACCCACCTTTAAAGACATGAACATTCCAACAAATACTTTAAACCTCAAAAAACAAAAAACATGAGAACAAGACATTTGCTTTCCGCTCTTGTCTTCCTGTTGTCAGTGCTGGCGTATCTGCCGGCCCGTGCGGCCAACGTGGCCACGCTGACATTCGAGGACACACCGTTGCATGGCAGTTATGCCTGCACTTACTTCGCGTTTGACACCGCGCCCGTGGCGGCTGCCCTGGGCCTCACCGACCATGAGTTTGCTGGCTACAGTCAGTCGGGCGAGATCAAGGTGGGCACCGAGACTGCCGATGGCAGCGTGAGCTATGCCACCAACGCCGGTGCCGACGGATACAACGGCCACTGGCTCAACAGCGCCGGCGTGCAGAGCGCATGGGCCGGCGGCAACATCTTCTTCGTATGGAACTCAGACGACATGACCATCGGTGTGGGCCAGATGCCCACCTCCGAGAGTGGCAAGACTCATTGCGAGCCCGGAGCCAGTGTGTTGTTCCATGCCGTGTTCCAGTACAATGGCAACGAGGCTGTGGTGGAGGTCACCTACAAGTCGACCTACAAGTCTCTTTACACCCATGTGAAGGCCGAGGCCGAGGCCGCGCTGGCCAATCCCGACTATGCCGCCGTGCCCGCAGCCTTGCGCACGGCCTTGCAGAGTGCCGTCGGTGCCAGCGTCGAGGAGACGGAGGACGCCTGGCTGCAGGCGGGCAATGCCATCAGGCAGGCGCTCGACGCCTACCTGGGCAGCGTGACCACTGCCGGCACGTATGTCTTCAAGGAGGGTCCCTCGCACACATCGTTTGCCTGTTCCTATTTCGACATTGACATCCAGAAGATAGCCAGCGTGCTGGGCTTGACGGTCGATGAGTTTAGGGCCGGATACGACCGCAACCTCAACGGGTCGACGGTCACCATGGGTGTCTATGACAACTCCGGTAACTTCTACACGGCCACGAGTGATGCCGGCGAAGGTGACTTCATCGGCTACTGGATGAACAAGAAGGGACAGCGCTGTGGATGGGGCAGCGAGGCCAGTTTCTACTTTGTCTACGACCCGTCGGGACGTATCGGCATCGGCCAGATGCCCACCAGCCAGGGCACGGGCGACAAGGTGGCCGCCGGTGACAAGATCACGTTCAACATCATCTTCAAGACGGCTACGAAGAGTGCCACCGTGCAGGTCACCTACATCCTGACCTATGGCGACTGGTTGCGCACGCTCGTCGAGGCGACACCTGACTACAGCAATCTCTCGGGTGAGACCTTCTACACCAAGGAACTGGTCGACGCTTACATCAAGCTCCGTGAGGCTACGCTTGCACAATGCGACGACATGGAGAGCGAAGACCAGGTGATGGCTGTCTATAACCCGCTGAAGCAGATGGCTGACAGTGTGGCGGCCAACATCTCGCTCTGGGCCACCTACAAGAAGGCGGTCGACAAGGCGCAGGCGGAGGTGCTCGACGACCTCGACTACGTGGTGTGGACGGAAGGAGTGGAGCGCCTCGAGGAGTATGTCGGCGACGCCAACAACTACCTGGCCGAGTGTGCGCTCTCCAACGATGAGCTGCAAGCTGAGATCGACAAGCTCGCCGAGCTCTACAAGCAGGCACTCATGGGCGGTGTGAAGCCCGGAGCCAACATCACCAACAAATATCTGGTCAATGCTGACTTTGAGGTGACCTCGGGCAAGGAGACCGGCTGGACGGTCGAGGGCAACAACGTCAACTATGGTGGTAGCGACAAGAACCATTGCATCGAGGGATCCAACAGTGCCTCGTTTGATGTTTACCAGGTCTTGAAGGACATGCCCGTGGGTCTCTACACGGTCAAGGTCAACGGCTTCTACCGCTATGGCAACGGCACCTCGTCGCTCACCTATTACCAGGACGGCACGGCCGCTGAACACCAGAACAGTGTGCAGGTGTATGTCAACGGCAACGCCTCGTCTCTGCCCAATGTCTATGACGTGAAGGTGCCCGTGGGCACCGACTATACCGAAGGCAATGCCATCAAGGATGCCGATGAGGTGTACTGGTATCCCAACAACATGACCGACGCTGGCGTGGCCTTCAAGGCAGGCCGCTATGAGGCGGGCACCTATGGCGTGGTGACCAGTGCGGCCGACGTGTTGCGCGTCGGTGTGAAAGGCTCCACAAATACAGGTGCCTCATGGGCCATCTGGGACAACTTCGACGTGGTCTACGAGGGTACGGAGCCCACGGCGGTGAAGCCGGTGCTTCAGGACAAGATCAGTGAGGTCCAGGCGCTTCTCGCCAACGGTTCTACCTATGGCTCGGACGTGGTGGCTGCCGCCAACGATGAGCTCAGCACCGCATCGGCTGCCGCTGAGGGCACCGATGGCGAGGCCATGTTCCAGTCGCTGTGCAACCTCATCAGCCGCCAGGCGGCTCTCGTGGCATCGGCTGAGGCGCTCGACTCGCTGGCTGCGCAGAAGACGGCTCTTGCCCAGGCCATCAGCCTCTTTGGCGAGGGTGTGCCTGAGGCGGTGGTGACAGAGGCTTCCACCCTCCAGGGCGAGGTGGAGAGTCGCCTGGCCGCCAAGAACCTGACCACCGCTGAGGCCCGTGCCTATGTGGTGAAAATGGCCGAGGTCATCACCAAGCTCCGCCTGCCCTACGACGATGAGGTCACCGACTACACGTCGGTCATCATCAACCCGGGCTTCGACAACGACGGACAGGGCGTCAACAGCCTCAATGGCTGGAGCGAGACGGGCGAGGCCCACAGCTTCGGCAACAGCGACTACCAGAAGAACGCACTCCTCGTGGAGTATCACAAGGTGTTCGACATCCATCAGACCATCTACGGACTGCCCGACGGACAGTACAAGGTGGGCGTGAGCTGCTTCTCACGCTATGGTTCGCTCTCCAACGACTACCAGGTGTGGAGCGCCGACAACAAGGCCGAGAACAATGCGTTCCTCTATGCGGAGACCGCCAGTGGCGACAGCGTGAAGCAGTCGGTGGCCTTCATTAGCTCGGGTGCCTACGCTGGTGCGGGCATCTCCGGACAGACCAGCATCGACGGCAAGAACGTGCCCAACGACATGGTGAGCGCCGGCATGTGGTTTGACAATGGCTACTACAAGAACGAGGTCACCGTGGATGTGCGTGGCGGCAAGCTCACCATCGGCGTGCGCAAGGACCGCAACACGGGTGACGACTGGCTCATCCTCGACAACTGGACCCTGGAATACCTGGGCAAGGAGATGGGCGTCGGGAAGGTCAGCACGGGCAAGGTGGTGTCCACCGAGTACTTTAGCGTGGACGGCATGAAGCTCAGTGCTCCCCAGAGGGGCCTCAACATCATCAGGACGACTACCGCAGACGGCAAGACCGTCGGCAAGGTCATCGTGGTGAAGTGATCGGTCACCACAGACAGAGTAAAGGCGAGGTTCCTTTGGGGGTCTCGCCTTTTTGCCGATGGTTTATAGAACCTGCCTTAAGGTTTCACGCAGGTTATGTGACGATTCTGCAAAAGGTGTACCCTATGGCGTTTTGATGATGTTTGGCCTCAAGGAAAGGAAACGCTAACTTTGCACTGTCAACAAGTGGGCTGGCGCTTCAAAAGCATGCCCCCGCCACTCTTGTTGGTAGTGCTCTTTGACTTGTTTCCATAAAAAAGATACCCACCTTATTATATAGAGCTCACCCGGCATCTCGATTGTGAGCACTCTTCTTGGAGGGAACGAGCCTTGGCTTGGTTTCCACCGTGCGCACATCGAAATGCCGGGTGAGCCCCTTTGCTTGCTTGGAGGAGAAGTCTTGCGTGTGAGACGGCTATGGCCGCTCGGGTCGGCCGTCGACCACGATCTTCTCGAAGACAATGGCAGGGTCGTCGGGCGTGAGCGTGAGGGTGTGGATGCCGTCGGCCGTGTCAGGCAAGTCTGCCTCCACCACCTTGTCTATCACACGGCGGGCAACAGTGGGGTAGTAGATGCTGTAGATGTTTTCAGGTTTCTCGTTGAGGTTGCCGTTGAGGTTGATGGTCGTGACGGCTCCGTTGTCCACGCTGACGCCATAGGTCAGTCCGCCCTTGTTGAGATAGTCGAGCGTAGACTTCGTGATGACGTGTATGCGAACACGCTTGGCCCCGTTGGTCATCTTAAACTGGTAGCTGATGCTGGCTCCCTTGACACTCTTGCCGTAGGGCATCAGGGTCATGCCCGCCAAACTCTTGCCCATGAACGGAATCTCCACCCACTGGGCACGCTCGCCCGACGTCCCATTCTTGCCGGAGCCCTTGCCGGCGGTGGCATCGGTCTTGCTGGTGTAATATGGAGTCTCGATCTCCACCACACCCTTGTAGTCTGCGATGGCCCCCGGCTTGTCCACACGATAGAGCTTGGGGCAGACATCCTTGGGGAAGTTGTCGTCCCACGACCTGTAGCCGATGTGCTTCTGTGTCATCATGCCGTTCCACTTGCCCCCCGACATCTCATGGTTGTAGAAGGAGCAGATGGCGGCGTCACGCTTGAAGAGCCGTTCGCACTCGTCAGCCCATATGTTGGCCTTGGGATTGTGTTGCCGGTAGAGCGCGTGGTTCTGCGCCTGTGCGAAGTACATCTGGTGGAGATTGCTCATCAGTTCGATGGGGAAGAGGATGATCTGCCGATAAGCATCGTGGTAAGCCTCGGGCAAACTGTTGTATTGGCGCAAGGCATCGGCCTCCAGCTTCAGGTACTCGTTGACGACCGCTTGCCACTCTCCGTTGTCCAGGTCATAAGTGTCCTTGTCGAGCATCTCCGGTGTGCAGCGCCCATTGTACTTGCAGACCAGGTTGAGGATGCGTGCGGCCTCGTCAGCCTGGTGCTCCCCAAACTGCTGTGCGCACCAGAGGCGCGTGTGGTCGGTGATGTTGCCGACGCCATACTTGTGCGGGTTCCACGCCATGTCCATGAATTGGCTGATGGGATACTCCATGGGCTTGAGGTCGCCCACGTTGAGGATCCACAGCCGGTCGATGCCATGCTCGTAGGCCAGGGTCAACTGCTCCCACGGGTTCTGCACGGGTGTGACGTTGAGCAACTTCGAGTTGCGTGGCGCTCCCACGTAGTCCACGTGATAGTAGAGGCCCCATCCGCCCTTGTGCTTGCGCTCCTCAGCGTTGGGCACCCGCCGCACGTCGCCCCAGTTGTCGTCGCAGAGCAGCAGCGTCACGTCATCGGGCACCTTCATGCCCTTGTCGTAATAGTCGAGCACCTCCTTGTAGAGAGCCCACACCTGTGGCGTCTCGCTGGCTTTCTTGCCAGTCTCCTGGGCGATGATTTTGCGCTGGTCGCTGATGATCTCGGTCATGAGCTTGGTGTCGGCCTCATCGCTCATGGCCTCGTCACCGTCGCCGCGCATGCCGATGGTCACGATCTGTTCCGTGCCCTTCATGCGCTTGATGCCCTCACGGAAGAACTTCTGCAGGTTGTCCTTGTTCTTTTGGTAGTTCCAGGGGCCCCATCCCTTTCGGTTGCGGGCATATTCCTGGTGGTTGCGTGCCATGGGCTCATGGTGTGAGGTGCCCATCACGACACCCATCTCGTCGGCCGTCCTCTCGTTTTGCGGGTCGTCGGCGTAGAAGCTCCATCCCCACATGGCAGGCCACATCATGTTGCCGCGCAAGCGGAGCACCAGTTCGAAGACCCGCTGATAGAAGCTGTGGTCGCCATAGTTGGTGCCATAGGTGTTCTTGACCCATGACGTGAGACAGGGAGCCTCATCGTTGAGGAAGATGCCACGATACCTGACGGCAGGCTCGCCATCGGTGTAGACGCCCTGGTTGGCAAAGATGGAGTCGTGATGCGCCACGGGCACGTCGGCCCAGTCGTACCACGGCGACACGCCCATCTGCTGTGACAGCTCGTAGATGCCATAGATGGTGCCGCGGCGGTCGCTGCCCGCGATGACAAGTTGCCGGTCGATGACGGTGATGATGAACTTTTCCCATTTCCCCCGGAGCAGGCTGCCGTCGATGCGCTTCTGCCTGACCAGGCGGTCGATGGCCGCAGAATGGCCTATGGTTCCCACGACGATGGCGGGCTTGCTGGCCTGCGCCTTGTCGTCGGAGGGCGTCAGTGTCGTGACGACAGCCTTGCCGCCTGTCACACGGTGTATGTCCTTGGCGAGGGCGTTGGCCGCATAGCTCACGCCCTTGCAGTCGTTGGCGTCCAGGCCTATTTCCACGTGGTTACGAGGGTTGAGGAGCACGTCGCCTTGCCTGAAGCTGACAAACCTGTCGGCCGCACTTGCGGTGGTGTATACAAAAAGGATGAAGGCCAATAATAATGTCTTCTTTGCGTGGTAACGTTTCATCATCTATTGAATTGGTGGTTTGCCCGCAAAGATAACAATTTATTCGCCTTCATCCGTTTTCTTGGTGTGTCCTTTCCTTCTCCTTTTGTTTCATCTTGTTTTTTTGACGCAGCCAGGTGCGTCAGAAGAGGAAACGGGTTAACGAAAGGACACGCTTGAGAGGCAGGTTATAGAGACTTTACCTGCTTGGCTGCATATTTCTTGCCGTTGCGGATAAAGATGCCGGTGCGCAGTTGCTTGCCGGATATTTTCGCCCGATTAGGTCGTAGGTGCCGGTAGCCCCGTCCTGCCGGTCGGCCTACTGGATGAGGCCGTCGCCCTGCTTCTTGTACTGCCGTGTGCCTTCGGTCTCGAAATGATGCTTACCGGCAGCGCAGGTGCGGTCGATGCCACCCAGGACCACATGGGCCTGTGTGCCCTCGGGCACGCTGAGATCCAAGGTCAGCACGCCATTGTGGTCTGCCAGGTGAATGCTGATGAAACCGTACTGCGTCTCGAAAGAGTAGTCCAAATCCTTGAGCCCACAAAGGTCAGGCTTCACCTCGAAGGTCTTGAAGCCAGGGCTGGTGGGCTTGATGCCGCAGACGCTCTCCGCGAAGATGACGGTCATGCCGCTTGCCCAGGCGTGGTTGTGCGTGCCGTCGTTCCATCCTTCCCAGAGGGTGGTCTCCTCCGAGTTGCCAAGCATGTTCTGATATTGCTCTCTCATTCTTTGCAGCGCGTATTTGCCTTCATCCAGCATGAAGAGGGCCTTCTGCACATACAGTTCAAGCAAGGGACTGGCGTAATGGTGGTCCTTCAGAACATTCAGCACGGCATCGTGGTGGCTGGGGCTGGCCAGGCCTGCCACCACGGCCATGGCGTTGGCGCGGTCGTCGGCCGCGTCGTCGTAGGAGGGCGCGGCGTAGTATGACCCCTTCCAGTATCTCTCTTCGAAGTGTTGCTCCATATTGGCCATCATGGCCGCTATGTCGGCGGCATCCGTCTCCTTTCGCAACATCAGGGCATATTGACGTTCAGCTTTCAGGGCCAGGTAATACCACACGTTGGTCAGCAGATTCATGTCAATGTGGCTACCCCAGTCGCCCCAGCTCCAGCCTCCTTCACGCACGGCCACAAAGCCTTGCTCGTCAGTCTTCCACACCTCGTGGAGATAGCGGTGCACGCCATCGTAGACATGGGCTATGAAAGAGGTGTCGTTGTTGAGGTAGTATTGGTTGTAGAAACCGAACCATCCCACCGACATCAGTATCTGCACGGGCAGCTCTTTGTCCCAGTTGCCCGCAGGTACGGGCGCGAAGATGGTGCCGTCGTCGCGTTGCCAGTTCATCAGTTCGAAGACACCCTTGCGCGCCAGCAACGACGCCGATGGCGAGAGGGTGTAGGCCGCCTCCTGAATGTCGTTGACCACATCGCCCCACCATTGCGCGCGTTCCCTGTCGGGACAGTCAAAGTAAGTGTCGCGCATGTTCACGTAGAGCGTCCTGACGGAGCGTTGCCAAAGCTTGTTGAAGAAAGGGTCGTTGCAGCTGAATGAGCTGCTGAGCTCCGTGTCGTAACCCGTCTCGCGGTATTTCACTTTGTTGACCTCCACTCCCTCGGGTATGGTGTAGTAGACCTTGTCGCCGTTCATCCATCCGAGGTTCTCGTAGGCTTGCTCGCCAGTCGTCGTCACATACTCCCCGTGCACCGTGGCGTCGCCCGACGGGTTGAAATGGTCGGTGTAGATGCTGATGACCTTTCCGGCTTCGGCGGCCTTGAGCTTGATGTAGGGCGTGACCTGTGCGTTGTAGGGCAGTGTGCAGGTCAGCACGCGCGAACTGCTGTCGAAGCTCACGTTCTTGTAGTCTTTCAGACCATAGTCCTTCCATTGTGGAATGGGGCGCGCCACCAGTTCGCCAAACACGTTGTTGACCGCCTCGGCCTTCACGACCTTGGCCGCGCCAAAATGGCCATCAAAATCGGGTGACTGCCATCCGGCCACTGCCTTGCGACCGTCAAAGCGAATGGCGCTTTCCGCAAGGCGGTAGTTGGGCGCGTTGTCAGGTGCTGTGGTGAAGGCTTCGTACACCTGTGCCTCCCAGCTCTCGTCAGACGAGAGGCTTACTCCGTCGGCCTCGGCGTCGAAGAGTAGGGCTGCGGTGCCGCTGTTCTTGTGGCTGAAGCCTTCCTTGCCGAAGAACACAGTCAGTAGGGCGATGGCATTGTCGCCCTTTTGCAGGTAGGGTGCCAGGTCCACCTCATCATAATAGGTTCCTGTGGGAGAGGGGCCTCGCTTCAAGCCGCCCTCAAATGCCACCTGTTTGCCGTTGACCCAAAGCCAGTACTTTGTGTCTACGGCTATGCGAGCCACGCATTTCGAAGGTACGGAGGCCAGGTGCGCATCTTTTCTGAACATCTGCCACGTGTTGGCTTCGTTCTTGCAGCCTGTGGCCTGAATCCATTTGCCAGACCATGTGGCGGTGCGGCCAGAGGCTGACACTGCGAATGTCATGAGAAGAAGGGCTGCAAATAGTTGTCGTAGCCATGAACTTGGATTGTTTCTTTCCATAAATGTTTGTTCTTGGTTGAAAAGTAAATGTTTAAATTAGTAAATTTTTTAACCTGCGTCACGCAGGCGTTCTGATGTTATTGCATGATATCATGCTGTGGTTTAGGTAGAGATGCTGACACCTTTGGCGCTTTCAAATGCATTCGCCATGGTGATTCTTTCATGTTGCAAAGGTAAGTAAAAAAATGGTTTCGGCCACTCTTGCTAACTTTTTTTTACCATGAGAGGACACTTGTTTTCTCGGATGTTTGCATTTCCTGTTGAGTGTCACTATGGGGTGGTCATGTTGACAAAAGAAAAAAGGTGCAACTTTTGGAGCTGCACCTTTTCTTATAAAGGGTTTATTCAGGTCGTACACACCTGGATGGAATGGTGACTACTTGACCACGACTTTCCGGTTGCCGTTGATGTAGAGGCCCGGTTGTGTGGGTTTGCTTGAGAGGCGTGCGCCCGATACGGTGTACCACTCGTCAGCCGCCTGTCCCTTCACAGTGATGCCCTTCACGCCGGCCGCCACGGCGTTGTCGTATTCCTCCTGCGTGGCGTAGATTTTGAACGACGGGTAGACGGTGAACGAATGGCTGCCGCTGGTCTTCTGCACATAGATCCATATCTCGGCGTCGCCCTCGCCCCATGTGGGCGTGAAGGTGATGCGCTTGGTCACCGAGTCGCCAGCCTCAATCTTGCCCGTGTAGAAGGCCGGGGCATAAGCGTAAGCGTCCTCGTCGTTGAGCATGCCGATGCCCACATTGACGGTGAACGACTTGATGAGCTTGTGGATGCCCGAGTTCTTGACGGTGAGGATGAAGCCCTTCTCCTGGCCATTGACCGCTCCGGCGAAGCCGTCCTCGGGCACGAGGGCGAAGGTGGTGTCGGCCACGATCACGTCGAACGTGTCGTTAACGGTGAAGATGTAGCTCTGGTACGAACCCTTCGTGAGGTTGTCGTACACATTGATATAGTAGGTGTCGGCAGTGGTCGGAGTGTAGGTGAAGTTGACCACGGCACTGTCGCCTGCGCCAATGGCGGGAACAGAGAAGCTCGGGAGCGTCTGGTAGTCGTCGTAGTCGTAGCTGCATGTGACCTCAGGATAGACGAGATGGGCAGGCAACTCCGCGTCACCATTGTTGAATACCACCAGCGAGAACTCCTTGGGCGAACCCACCTTGATGTCACCATACGCCTCGTTGGCGGGTGTCACGTAGCCATCCACGTCGTAGGTGTTGCCCGTGTCAGGGCCGTCGGCCTTGCCCGCGTCGATAGCTTCCTGCAACTCCTGGTCGTTGGCATACACATGGAACCGGTCGATCACGCCGAGGTCGATGCTGTAATAGTCGTAGACATAGAAATAGTAAGTGCCTGTCTTGGTCGGCGTGAAGTTGAAAGTGTACCTCACGGAGTCGCCAGGCGTAAGCGTGCCGCCGGCGAAGTAGTTGGTGTATCCGCCTACATTGTAATCATCATTCCAGTCCCATCCCACGAGAAAACTGTTGAGCTTGATATCCTTGCCTTTTCCGGTGTTCTTGATGATGACCTCCATCTGCTTGTCCTGGTTGACCACCGACCCCCAGACGCCGTCAATGGGCCTCACGATGAAGGTGGTGTCCGCAAAATCCTTCTGTTCCGGATCGGTGACCATGAAGTAGTCCGACTCGTAGTATTGGTCAGTTAAGTTGTCGTAAGCCGACAGGTAGAATGTGCCAGCCTTTGAGAAGGTGACCGTCCATTGCGCTTTCACCGTATCGCCGGGAGCGATGGCGGGACAGTTGTATGTGCCCGACCCGATGTAGAAGTAGTCGTCCTCGTCTTGCGAGTTTTCCACGTATAGGTTGATCTCGTGGGCGGCAACCGTTTCGGTACCCTTATTTACCAGGGTGAGCTCCATCACTTTGGGCGCACCGGTGACAACGCCCTCATAACTGCCGTCAGCAGGCTCAAACGAGCCGACGAGGTTCGCTTTGCTTTCGTCGCTGGTTCTTGCAGCGAGGTTGACCGCTGTCGCCAGGGCCACGAAAAGAAGTAATAGTTTCTTCATAAGCACACTAATTTAGATTGCTGTTTGTCGTTATATGTGGCAAAATTATCAATAAACATCGATATTTGCAAGCAAATAGACGAATATTTTCACTTATCGATGTCGCTTTGCTTATTATTCTTGCGCGATTGCTGCATGTGGCAGCGCTTCATTTGGAGGTTCTTGACGTGTAAGCCCCGCCCGTGATCTGGTCGATGGATAGGCGTGAGAACAGAATGTCGTAGCCCGTGTTGTCGCTGTCAAGGTTGGCCTCAAAGAGAATGCCCACGCTGCCGTCGCCAAATACCGATAGGGTGGAGTAGGCTGCCGTCCCCTCGTGAATCATGGCTCCACGCTGCCATCCCTCGGCGAGTGTAGCGGCGAGGTCCGCTCCCCGGCGAGGCACTTCGCGGTAGAAGAACCCCAAGTGGTCGCGTGACCGGCTCTGTGGTATGGACTGTATGGCCAGCCATGTCTTGCGACCGTCTGCGGCACGTCGAGCCGGCACCACCACCACGTCACCATTGCAGCGTGTGCAGCCCTCCATGGCCTTGGCGTCTTGTGCCGTCTGCCAGGAGCCCACGGCTTGTTTCTTGTCCTTGTAGACAAAGACGTTGAAACGGCGCCCGAGACTGCTGAACTTGCGGCAACTGAGCAACACGCTGCCGTCAGGCAGTTCCTCGACCTTCGACTCGTCGCCGTCAGGACCGGGTACGGTTCCCGCTCCGCCAAGCACTTGCCATGAGCGTCCGAAGTCGTCGCTGTAGATGACGAAGGCTCCCACGTGCAGGATGGGGTGCGCCATATAGAGGCGATAATATTTTCCCTTCTTGATGAGGCGGCTCTGTGTAATCTTGCCCGATGTGAGGAAGAATCCTTTTTGCTGGCTCAACGGTTGGTCCGTCTTGTAGAGGTCGTATATGCTGGGTGCTACATCGCGCCCGCCGTCCCAGGTCTTGCCACCGTCGGTGCTGCGGAAGAACATGGCATGCTGCGGCTTCTGCGCCGAGGCGTGGATGTAAGGCACATTGCCGCTCACGGCCTGCATGAGGATGAGACCAGCGCTGTCGCGGTCGGCCACCACGCTGGGGTCTCCGTACCCGAAGTCGTTGCGGCCCTGCACCACCGTGGCGATGGGCCCCCATGTGCGTCCGCCGTCGTCGCTGCGCCGCATGAGTATGTCGAGACGATAGGTGCCACCGTTCTCCCAACCGATATCGGAGAAGTTGTGCCGATAGTCTGCCATGGCGAGCAACCCTCCGTCACGTGTCGTGGTCATGGCGGGTATGCGTACGGGTATGCCCTTGTAGGGGTCACTGAAGACAGTGACGGGCTTAGGTAGCGTGGTCTGCGCCATGGTGCAGGCTGTGGCGAGACCGAGGAAGAAGAGTGAAAAGGCAAAGCGCCTAATGATCTGGTTCATTGCTGTGTGGATTAGAGGTTATCGGATGGTGAGGCGCAAGATTTGCGGTGTGCGCACGCCCGGTTTCAGTTCGCCGCCAATGTAGAGGTACTGGCAGTCTTCACACGCCACTATCTGTGCACCGGCCCTTGCCAGTCTGGGGTCGGGTGTGGAGCAGGGCAGCCATTGCCTTTTCTTGGTGTCGAAGAAGAGCGGCAGCGCATTGAAACGATACCATGTGACGGGTTGCTTGAGATAGTCACTCTGGTTGACCAACTTGTATTGTCCACTGATGGCATCGGCGAAGATGTCCTTGTTGACCCCTCCCAGGCACATCACAAGCCCCCTGTTGTCGGTCGTGCCTGTGGCTCCGCTCAGTGTCAGCGGTTCGCCACTCATGTCTGTGGGGGCGGGCAGAGGAGACCAGCGGTTGCGAGTGACGTCATAGGAATAGCCGTCGGTGGCCACCTGGCTGCGGTCACCGTCAGCGTGGTAGCCGCCCCAGACGAAGAACCTTGCGCCGTGTGTCACTCCTACAGGTTGCACGCGGGGACGCCCAGGCATACACCTTTGCTTTGTCCAATGCTCCCGAGCTTGCTGGAGGTGGTAGCTCCACAGCGCTTTTGAGGGCTTGCCGTTTTGGTTGCCACCGAAGACAAGGACCTTCCCCTTGGCGTATGTTGCCGTCCCGTTGTCGAAAGTGACGGGCAAAGACGGCAGTGAGGAGAGCACAGCTTGTCGCTGCGCATTGAGCCGGATGACAGTCACCGTGGGCAAACTGTGGCGACTGTTGCAACCTCCTACCAGCAGCAGGCTGTCGCCCGCCTGTACAGTGGCGCCGTAAGCCGCTGGCTCAGGCAAGATGCCGATGCGCCGCCAGCGGAGCGTGTCACTGCGCCAGTGGGCAGCGTAGATGCCCTCGTAGTAGCGTTTCACGCCGCTCCCGTCTGGGAAGTTGCAACCGCCTGCGATGATGAGCTCGTCACCGATGATTCCCGCAAAGCAGGCCGATACGCCCTGTTCGTACCCCGTCTCGTCGCTGGGGAAGCCGCTTGGCGCGGTCACCTGCAAAGTCATCTGGGCCATTGCGGGCGCTATGGATAGCGCAGATAAAAGCAATGTGTAAATAGCAACCATCCTAAAGCGAGGGTGGCTCTTGCGACAGGAAGTCGCCAAGGCCGATGGCGGAATCGCGGGTCGAAAGGGAGAGGCTGTAGACATGGTTTAGGACTTTTTTGGGGGGAGGGATAAAGGAGAGTACGCACCTTACGTGAGCTCCTGATGGATGCCGTAGGCGGTGCGGGTGAGATGTTGCTGCTTGGTGGTCTGGCGGATGGCGTTGTTGAGCCGCCAAGCCGCCTCGTTGACGTAGGGCCTGCTGTGGTCAAGGTGCAACACGATGGCACTGTATCGTATCTGCCGTCCGCTGATGCCCGCATGGGTCAACCGCTCGCCCAGCTCGCGATCCTCGCCCCCATACTGCATGCGTTCGTCAAAGCCATTGGCGGCCAGGAGATCGTTGCGCCATCCGCTGCTGTTCATGCCGTTCCAGGTGGCATGTGTGGGCGTGATGTGGTTCATGAGCCAGGCGAAGCGGGCGTTGCCCGAGAGCTTGGTGCACTTGAACGAGCGTTTCAAGCCTTGATGTCTCAACCATCCCAGGCGGAACGCCCGTCCCGACACGATGTCGTCTTGCGTGAGCAGACGACTGATGTCCATGGGCAGTTTGAAGTAACCGCCTGACAGAAAGCGTCCCTGCTGCGCCAGACGCTCGTGGGTGGCGAGGAAGTCGTGGCGCGGTACGCAGTCTTGGTCCGTGAAGACGAGGTAGTCGCTTTTGGCCATGCTGAGTGCCTTGTTGAGGATGATCGTCTTGCGAAACCCCTTGTCCTCGTGCCACACATGACGGATGGGCAGCCTGCCCTCAAAGCGGTTGACGAGATGGGCCGTCTCGGGTCCCGACCCGTCATCGGCCACGATGATTTCATCGGCGTGACGCGTCTGCGCCTCGTAGCCCCATAGGGTCTTTTCCAGCCACTGTGGGTTGTTGTATGTGGAAATGATGACGCCAAGGGTCATGTGCGTGTTGTTTGGTTTTTGTTTTATGTTTTTGCAAATATAATCCTTTTTCCCGTGACAAACAAGAAACCTCGGCATAAATCATCATTTGCTGGCCGACGAAAGGGGAAAAAGCGGTGCGCAGAGCTTCTTTTTTGCTTTTCTTGTATAATATTATATAAGGAGAAACGTTTTTATGAGTAACCAACCAAGCAAAAAATGAACCATTACATAGAAGTCATCACTGTCAGCAAGGCCAAGACCGATGTTGACAAAGTGTTCCGGCAACTGGGCTATCACAATCTGACGCCCATGCACAAGAGTGTCCATCCCGTGTCACGTTTTCTGATCAAGTTGTGTGGCGTGGTGCGTATCCTGACGGCCGTTCACCGCGGCGATAACCTGTGCTTGCAGTATCCGATGAAGAAGTTCTATCACGTGGCTTGCACTTTCGCCCATTGGAAGGGTGCCAAGGTGGTGACCATCGTCCACGACCTCGATGCCTTCCGCCGCAAGAAGATCACCGCCGAGCGTGAGCGTTACCTGTTGAACAAGACGGATGCGCTCATCGTCCACAATCCCACGATGCTTGCCTACATGCAAGGCCAGCAGTTTCGAGGCCGTCTTTACAACCTGCAGATCTTTGACTTCCTGACCGAGGCCTCGCCTAAGCAATATGTGGTTCCCCATCATCCCTGGCGTGTGGTCTACACCAGCAACCTCCGTCGTTGGCGCAACGGCTTTGTCTATCGTCTGACCGAGGTGATGCGAGATTGGACTGTCGCGCTTTATGGCCCTGGCTATGAGGACGCCTCGCAGCCCAAGTCTGGCGTGACCTATATGGGCAAACTGCCCGAGGAACAACTCATCCGCACCGTGGAGGGTGACTTCGGGCTGGTGTGGGACGGCGACTCGTTTGACGAGTGTGCCGGCGATTGGGGCGAGTATCTCCGCATCAACAATCCTCACAAGACCTCTCTTTACCTCCGTGCAGGCCTGCCTGTCATCGTGTGGAAGGAGGCCGCCCTGGCACCTTTCATCACGGCCAATCAGCTGGGCATCGCCGTCGGGTCGCTGCGCGACATCAACGAGGCGCTGTCCGATCTTAGTCCGACGGCCTATGCGGCCATGAAAGCCAATGCGCTCGACATGAGCCGCAAGTTGGGCGACGGCCATTATGAGAAGGTAGCCTTCACGACAGCCACGGCCGACATGGCTGCTTCGCGGTAAGACACAAGACGGGGCGGACAACCATCGTAGGTGTCCGCCCCGTCTTGCGGATTGGTGGCCGGTCGTGCCCGTCGGCTTATTTTTTCTTGTTGATTTTCCTTTTTAGTCGCCACACGGCAATCTTCAAGAAGTAGACCGGCAGTTTGAAGGCGAAGTTGTAGGTGTTGCGCGCCACGGAGAACTGCTTGTCCACGCCAAACGTCCGCAGGTCGACCGCTCCGAGGCAGGGCGTGTAGCGCACGCGGCTGGTGATGCGAAGCTCGTTGCTCACATTATGTCCGTGCACATTCTCCATCCAGTAGGGCTTGTCGCTGATGTCCACGTTGGGCAACACCTTGCGGGCCTTGGCGTGTCCATAGAATTGCACCGTGTGGAAGTCGCCCTGCGCTTCCTCCACGAGGGTGAGAAAGTGGTTGTGCGGATAGTGCATGCGCACGATGGCATTGAGCCGCACAAAATACTGCATGCCCCACACGAAGCTGTAGAGCGTACGACGGCGGTCGGCGAGGAAGAGGTGTTGCACGCGCTCCACATAGTCGCAGCTGAGTGCGTCATCATTGTCAAGATTGCTCGTGATGACAAACTCGTCGTCGGGGCTGAGCAAGCCCTTGACGGTGCGGCGGATGAAACGGCAGTTGACGGCCTCCTCATGGCTGAGAAACTCTTGCGCCTCCTCGGCGCTAAAGAAACAGGGGCGCAACTGTGGCACCTGTTGCCGATAGCCCTCTATGCGCTGGCGCATCTCCGCAGGCGTGTCCTTGTCGAAGAGGCACAGCCAAGTGAAGTTTCTGTTGGTCTGGTGCGCTACCGAGGGCAGGCAGAAGCGCTCGAAGAGGTCAAACCGTTGCGTCAGCCATTCGGCGGTCTGCGTGGCTCGGCGCGTCTTGTCCTCCTTCCATATCTTCAGGTTGAAGAGTGTGATGATGAAGTGTTTGTATGTGGGTTGTTGCTTTTCCATGATTGTCTTATTCCTAAGGTGAGCGCGATGTGTTCGCTTTGTCGGTGGTAGTAGCGGGGAAGCCACCTATAATTCCAACTTGAACAGTATGCGGTGCTTCTTGCCATAGCGTATCCAGAACCGCCGTCTCTTCTCTAGGGCGAAGGCCACGCAGGCGTCGGCATCAAGGCCGCGGGCCTCAGCGTAGGCACGCACCAACAGCTCGAAGAACCGCTTGGGTCCCCACAGCCTGATGAAGTTGAGACACCCCTGCCGCTCGCCGACCGGTCCGAAGTGCATGCGGTTGATGTCAACCAGCGAGAAGTGGTAGTGGCCCTCCGTGTCCACGTGGTAGAGCACGTTGCCGGGTGAGTAGTCGCGGTGCATGGCATGGCGGTCGTGCATTGAGGCGGTGAACTGCCCCAAGGCCTTGGCCAGAGCCTCGTAGGACCCCTCTTCAGCGTTTCCCACGTCCTTCAGAGTGTGCTCATAGTCACACTGCAGGCTGACGAAGAAACTCAGTCCCAGAAGTCCCGTGTGCCGTTCTTCGATGTAAGCCACAGGCTCGGGCGTGTCAATGCCCACAGGCAGCAAGCGTTGGGGGTAGAGGAAGGCGCGCAGGCCCTTGGGCTTGCGGATGCCCAGCGAGTAGACCAGTCGGTTGGGCCCTTTGGGCACGCAGTAGCGCTTCACGTTGAGCGCTGTGCCATCGGGTGCTGTCATCACCTTGATGACATTCCGGTCGCGGTAGATCTCCCGCCCCTCATGGTCAAACAGGGAGGGGATGCGCTCCACAAACGCCCGCAGCGCTTCGTATTTGGGGTTGATACGTAAGGTTGTCTTCATGCGTTGCTGATGTTTTTGCGGGGCACCACTTTCCCCTCTTTGATCTCAAAGCGGCTGTCAAACTCCTCGCGTGTCCGCTTCCAGCGGTTGTGTGTCCAAAGGTAGCACTGCGGGTCACGGCGTATCGATAGCTCCAGCAAGGCGAAGTAGCGGCGGGTGATGACGAAGGGATCCTCGAGGGCCGCATCATCGCTGATCTTCCGGAAGGTGGCGCGGTAGCGGCCGCGTGCCACGCGCTCCATGTCAACGTAGAACACCACGTCGTGCATCTTGCGCATGATGCGCTCCGCTCCGGTGAAGACGGGTGTCTCATGGCCGAGGAAGGGTAGCCACAGGTGGATGTTCTCCCACTTCGGGCCCTGGTCGGCGATGTATCCGAAAAGGCTGGCGCGTCGCTCGCGCCGGTAGGTCACGAGGTAGCGCAGGATCTGTTGCTTCGGTATGCACACGCCGCGTTTGCTCTGGCGTATGTCGATGAAGAGCTGGTCGAATGTTTTGTTGTAGAGCGGATGGTAGATGAGGCCTACCGGGGCTTGAGGGTGCCGTTGCAGCCCCAAACTGGTGGCCGAGAGATACTCCCAGTTGCAGTAGTGGCCGAGGAAGGCGGCGCAGTCCTTGCCCTGGTCGAAGCAGTCATCGACCGCATCCAATCCGCGAAACTCGATGTGGCGCAACATCTCCTCATGGCTCATGCTGAACATCTTGAGCGTCTCAAAGAAATAGTCGCAGAACCAATGGTAGAACCCTTTCTCGATGGCCACAATCTCCTCTGTCGGCTTCTCGGGAAACGATGTCGTGAGGTTGCGCCTCACAATCTGTCTGCGGTAGCGCACCACATGGTACATCAGGAGATACTCCAAGTCGCTCAGCAGGAAGAACAGGCGCCATGGCAGGCGCGACAGGAGGAGGAAAAAGCGAATGACAATCTTGCTCATGCGTATCTGTCGCTATCTCTTTCCTTACTCCTTGAACGCCTCCATGATGTTGTCGGCCAGTTGTTCCATGTGAGGCAAGTCGGCCTTGTGCATGCGGCTCATGATGGTCACGGTGGGCTCCACGAGCGTGATGTCCTTCATCTTCTCGATGAGCCCCTTCATGGCGCGGGCGGCGCAGGGTGCCCACGACCCATTCTCCAGCAGGGCGATGCGGCGCTTCTGGTAAGCCTTGATGGAGAGTTTGTGGAGGAAGGTGTGCATGGGTGGGAACACGCCCGCGTCGTAGCTGGCGGCGCAACAGAGCAGTGTGCCGTAGCGGAAGGCGTCTTCCACGGCCTCGGCCATGTCGTCGCGGCAGAGGTCGGCGATGGCCACCTTCGGACAGCCGCGCTCGATGAGCAGCTCGCGCATCTTCTCGGCCGCCGCCGCCGTGCCGCCGTGTGCACAGGCATGGGCGATGAACACGCCGGGTGTCTCCACCTCGTAGCGCGCCCAGATGTTGTACAGGCGCAGGGCCTCCTGCATGTCACTGCCCGTGAGCACGGGGCCGTGGAGCGGACAGATGGCCCTCACGCCGGGTAGCGCTGCCACCTTGTCGAGCACCTTGGCTACCTGCACGCCATACTTGCCGCAGATGTTGAAGTAGTAACGGCGGGCCTCGCAAGCCCAGTCGTCGGCATCGGCCTCGTAGACGCCAAACTTGCCGAAGCCGTCGGCGGAGAACAGCACTTGCTCCTCGCGCACATAGCTCATCATCACCTCAGGCCAGTGGACCGATGGCGCGGCGATGAACTGCACGGTGTGGTGGCCCAGCTCCAGCGTGTCGCCTTCCTTCACCGTCATCACGCGGTCGGTGAGGTCGAGCTCCTCGTTAAACTGCCCAAGCATCTTCTTGGCCATGGCCGAGCACACCACCTTTGCCTCAGGGTAGGCTGTGAGCAGGCCGGCGATGCACGCGGCGTGGTCTGGCTCCATGTGGTGAGCCACCAGATAGTCGGGGTGGCGGCCATCAAGCACCTTGCGCACCTTGGCGGCCCACTCGTCAGCGCAACGGGCGTCGCATGTGTCCATGACGGCCACCTTGTCGTCGAGGATCACATAGGAGTTGTAACACATGCCGTCCGGGGTCGCATATTGTCCCTCAAACAGGCGGAGCTCGGGGTCGTCACACCCCACATACTTGATATTCTTGTATACTTCTTCTATCATAGTCAACTCATTTTTTCTGCAAAATTTGCAATTTTATCCGAGATGGCCAAGCGTTTTCATCTATTTTTTAGTTTGTCCACATTCTTTGGTGCTTTTCCTACTTTCCGACGGTAGGGGGCATGGCGATTTTCCGTGTTTCATTTCAACTGCTGTCTGTGACAAACTTTAGCCCCCACGCAAGGCAACGCTTAAGGAGGGGTAGTCTATTGGCGCTATTGGAACTCCAATTAATGCTTGCAAAATTTTGCAGTTAGGAGTAAATCCGCTACATTTGCAAGCGGAAACCTTTCAGAAGTCGGATTCAGTCTTTAAGATATGCCAACAATGATCACCCGAAATCGTAGATATTTAGAAGGCGCGTCTGGCGTATTCGCCAGAGTTGTTTATAGCGATGTCATGTTTTAGTCGTTTCGAGAAACAGCTAAAAGAAGGCTTGATGAAATACTTGTTGATAATTTTTTCGAGATAATGGCATCATTCAACATTTGGATTGGCGGCTCATGCGACTACGGTCATAAGGAGCGTGCGGGCGCTGCCGCCGCAATCATCGAACAGGAAGGCGAGGAGGTGGCGCGGCGCGAGACGGCCGACCTGCACACCACGGAGTTTCGCATGATGCTCACGCTTATGGTGGACCTCATGGCCTCTCTGCCAGAGCAGTCTGACCTTCTCTTCCTCACCAACGCAGCCTACATCCAGAACTTCGACCGCACCCCAACGGCCAAGACTGCCAATGCCGACCTTATCAGGCAGTGCATCGACGGCAAACGGCGTCACAGCTCGGTCAGGATAAAGATAGTGGCTTATCACAAGAGCCCGTTGCTGATGGAGACACACACCATGGCGAGTGGGGCCATGGAGAGAAAAAGAAGGCTCGTCATGACCAGCGAGCGAGCGGATGCGCCCGGGCATGGACGGTCAGCATGTAGCACTAAGCACAACAATTTATGAAACTGAAAGAAGGCATATACGAAAATCTCATCAACGAGCGGCTCTTGGAGGACATGCGCCAGACCGAGCAGGCGGGCATGGTCTGCCACACAGAGCCGATGGATGCAGCCGAGTCGGCCAAGATGCTTGCCGACTTCCTGGCTGAGTCGATACGCAAGAAACTGGAAGACTCCGATGTGTCGGTGGAAGACAAAATAGAGATGACCAATCGCATCTTGGAGACAGCTGACGTTGATGACGGCGAGATCCTCTCGCTCACCCCTCAGCTGCTGTCGGCTGTGGTGAGCGCCCAGCGAGATGCCCGATTGCGAGCCACGAGACAAGGGCTGGTGAGACCGTTGTCAGGCTTCCGGGTGAGCAACCTCTTCACGGGTGGACAGTCGGGCGTGTCACTGGGCACGGAGATCATGCGTGACATCGCTTCCGCCGACCAGATATGCATCATCGTGTCGTTCTTGCGCATGTCGGGCATCCGAATGATGCTCGACCAGCTACGCGACTTCTGCAAGACTGACGGCCATCGTCTCCGCGTCATCACGACCACCTATTGTGGCGTCACGGAGGCCAAGGCGGTGGAACAGCTGGCCAGCCTGCCCAACACCGAGTTGCGCATATCCTATAACACCACCATTGAGCGTCTGCACGCCAAGTCTTACATCTTTGTGCGCCAATCGGGGCTCAGCACGGCCTACATAGGCTCGTCAAACCTCTCCCACTCGGCGCAGACCGACGGGTTGGAATGGAACATCCGCGTGACCAATGTGGAAAACCCCCACATCATCAAGTCGGCCCTGGCCACCTTTGAGATGTACTGGAACAGCGAAAATTTTGAGGATTTCCGCGAGGGTGGCATTGAGAAGTTCCGGCGCGAGCTGGCTCTCCAGCGCAGCCGCAACAGTGGCTTGCCGGTTGAGGCCCTGACGCGCTACCAACTCTTGCCCCATCAGAAAGCGATCCTCGACCGTCTCCAGGTGGAGCGTGAGGAGAACGGCCTCTATCGCAACCTTGTCGTTGCCGCCACGGGAACGGGCAAGACCGTCATCTCGGCATTCGACTACAAGCGTTTCCGCGATGCCCATCCAGGCCATGACCGGCTGCTCTTTGTCGTCCACCGCGAGGAGATTCTCAAACAGGCCTTGCGCACCTTCCGCAGTGTGCTCGGTGACCCCAACTTCGGTGAGCTGTGGGTGGGAGCCTTCCGTCCGGACGACGGCTTGGAACACCTCTTTGTATCTGTAGCCACACTCAACAGCAATCTTGACCTGTTTCGTCAGCAGGGGTTCGGGTTCTATGACTATCTCATCATCGACGAGGCCCACCATGCCGCCGCGTCGAGTTACCGCGTGCTGGTCGACGAGTTTCGCCCCACGGTGCTGCTGGGTCTCACCGCCACGCCCGAACGTATGGACGGCCAAAGTCTCTTGCCCGATTTTGGCGGGCGTATCAGTGCTGAAATTCGCTTGCCCCAGGCGCTCGACGAGGGACTGCTCACCCCCTTTCAGTATCTCTGCATCACTGATGACCTTGACCTCTCGGATGACGAGCTGTGGGCCGGTGGCAAGTACATCCTCTCGAAGTTGACCGACCGTCTGTGCAACCGCGAGCGTGTGGGACTCATCCTGCGCAAGTTGCAACAGTATCTGCCCGATGAGACACGTTGCCATGCCCTGTGTTTCTGTTCCGACACACGCCACGCCCGGTTCATGGCCGAGCAGTTCCGGAGTTTCGGCTTGCGCGCCGCGGCCCTTACCAGTGATACCCCCACCATAGAGCGCGTGCGCCTCAACCGCCAGTTGGCTGATGGACAGGTCAACTATCTCTGTGTGGTTGACATCTTCAATGAGGGTGTCGACATACCCGAGGTCGACACGGTGCTCTTCCTTCGTCCCACCGACAGCTTGACCGTCTTCCTGCAGCAGCTGGGACGTGGTTTGCGCTTGAGTGCAGGCAAGGACTTCCTCACCGTGCTCGACTTTGTGGCTCAGGTCAACCGTCAATATGATTTCACGAGTCGTTTTCGGGCGCTCTGCCTGCGCAAGGACCGCAGCGTGGAGGAGCAGGTGAAAAACGGGTTCACGCTCTTGCCGCATGGCTGTTCCATCTTCATGGAGCGCAAAGCCCAGAAATATATCCTGGCCAACATCCACGGGGCCATCTACAACGCCCGCCGACTGGTGAGGGAACTGATGACTTACGACACCACGCCGACGCTCTCACAGTTTGTCGACAACTGTGGACAGGATGTGCGGCTGCTCTACAAGGGCGCCAACTGCTGGACAACGCTCAAGGCGGATGCCGGCAAGTGCGCCCCGTTGGAACACACGCCCGAGGCAGCCCGCCTCATCAGGGGCATGGGCAATCTGACGCACATCAACTCTATAGCCTACTTGCAGTTCATCCGTCAGTTCATTGCCGATGGTTGCCGTCTGCCCGACGCTTCCGTGCCGGGAGGAGATGGTGAGGCAGCCGACCATCCGTTTGCCGTGATGCTCTACTACGCATTGTTTCAGGATCGCATTGGCAAGTTGGGCTTTACGAGCATTGCCGAGGCTTTGCATCGTGTGGCGCGCTACCCGCTCCTGGTGCAGGAGATGGCCGAGTTGATGGACTATCTGCACGCCAATCTTGAGTTGAAGACCTATCCCATGGCCGACGGATTTCCCCGAGGGCTGGAGCTTCATGGCTGCTACACCCGCGAGGAGGTGTTTGCGCTCTATGGCCGGCAGACGGCCGACAAGAAGATGCAAGGTGTGGCATCCGGCGCCTTCTCCATCAACGAATGTAACACGGAATTGCTGTTCGTCACCTTGAACAAGTCGGAAAAGGACTTCTCGCCTTCCACACAGTACGACGACTACTTCATCAGCCAGTGGCGCTTCCACTGGCAGTCGCAGAACTGCATGTCGCACTCCAATGCCGGAGAGCGCTATGTCAACCAACGCACCAATGGTCGCCGCTTCCTTCTCTTTGTCCGTGAGGACAAGCGCGACGGCTTCGGCAACACCAGCCCTTACTATTGCATGGGGTTGGTGGACTATGTGAGTTCGCACGGCAACTTCCCGATGAACATCGAGTGGCGGCTGGAGCGCCCGGCCATGGCCAAGTTTATCAAGGCGGTGTAGGCCGCAGGACCTATCACTCGCTGATAGCCCTACCATTAATATTACATGCAAACGAATGAAGACCATCCATGTAGTGGCCGCTGTCATCGTCAGCAGCGGCAAGTATTTTGCCACGCAACGTGGCTATGGCGAGATGAAAGACGGGTGGGAGTTTCCCGGTGGCAAGGTGGAGGCGGGCGAGACGCCCGAGGAGGCTCTCCGGCGTGAGATACGCGAAGAGCTGGAGACGGACATTGCTGTAGACCGCCACCTCGTGACCGTCGACTACGACTATCCCGCGTTTCACCTCCACATGGCGTGTTACCTCTGTCATGTGGTCCGCGGCCACTTGCACCTCGTGGAGGCGGAGGCGGCCCGCTGGCTGTCGGCTGACGAGCTGTCGTCTGTCGACTGGTTGCCGGCTGACCGAGAGGTGGTGGCGCACCTTGCCGGAAGAAAATCATCGCCTTTGCTTTGATAATCCGCCCGTTTGCCGTACCTTTGCACCTGTTTTTCTGAGAGGTGTCGATAAATCGACCTGACAATGGGATAACATCATCACATCAAAGCATAGGAAATAATAATGGTTCGACAATGTTTCATCCTTTTCGGATGTATGGCGCTCGGTGAGCTGATCATTAGGGTCACCGGTCTGAAACTGCCTTCGAGCATCATCGGCATGCTCTTGCTCACCGCCCTCTTAAAAGTCAAGGTCGTCAAGCTCGAATGGGTTCGTGGCCTCACCGACTTCTTGATAGCCAATCTCGGTTTCTTCTTCGTTCCGCCCGGCGTGGCGCTGATGCTCCACTTCCAGCTGATCAAGGCCGAGCTGTTGCCCATCGTCGGCGCCACGGTAGTCAGCACGGCGCTGGTGCTGCTCGTCACGGGCCACACGCACCAGGTGGTGTCAAAGGGCGAGGAAAAAATCACGCACAAGATCAAAGACAAGATAGAAGAACACCGACAGCACCATGATTAGAGACATCATCACCAGCCAATACTTCCTGTTGGCGCTTACATTCGGCGTCTACCAGGGCGCCAAACTCTTGCAGCGCAAGACCCGTTTCATTTTACTCAACCCCATCCTGATTGCCATTGGCCTCATCATCCTGTTTCTCTCGGCCTTCGACATCTCCTACGACACCTATCACGAGAGTGCCAAGCTGATCGACTTCTGGCTCAAGCCGGCTGTCGTGGCCCTGGGCGTCCCCCTGTACCTGCAGCTGTCCCGGATAAAGAAGCAATTTATCCCCATCCTGGCTTCGCAGATGATGGGCTGCCTGGTAGGCATCGTGAGCGTGGTCGTCACGGCCCGGCTGCTCGGCGCCTCCCATGCGGTCGTGGTGTCGCTGGCCAGCAAGTCGGTCACCACGCCCATCGCCATGGAGGTGACGCAGGCCCTGGGAGGCATACCCTCGCTCACGGCCGCCATCGTGGTGATCACCGGCCTGATCGGTGCCGTGGTGGGCTTCAAGATCATGTCGGTGGGCCACATCAGCAATCCCATGGCCAAGGGCCTGTCGATGGGTGCCGCGTCTCATGCGCTGGGCACGTCGGTGGCCATGGACCGCGACGAGTTTGTGGGTGCCTACGCCAGTTTGGGCCTGACGCTCAACGGCATCCTCACGGCGCTGCTCACCCCCTCGGTGGTGGCATTGTTATAATAGGAAAAAGGTATCAGCTGTCCGCTTTTCACGTTTCACAGGATTGTAACCGAGGCTCAACGGTTTTGAAACATCCGTGGCCTACCTTTGCAGCGTGAAAAGTAAAAGGACAGTTATGAAGCAAAATCGTGTGGCAGTCGTAGGACTGCTGATGCTCGCTCTGCCGGGCAGTGCCGATGCCCAGGTGAGCGCCGACACCGCCAAGCAGACACAACCCGTGACCGACCAGCAACTGGGCGGCGTGACGGTGACCGCCGTGCGCCGCACCGACACCGAGGCCACCGCCGTACAGGAGGCCAGGCGCAGTGCCAATGTGGTCAACAATGTGTCGGCCCAGGAGATCAAGCGCACACAAGACTCGAATGCCGGCGAGGTGATACGCCGTATACCTGGCGTGAGCCTCATCGACGACAAGTTTGTCATGGTGCGCGGCCTGCAGCAACGCTACAACAACGTATGGATCAATGGCGGCGCCGTGCCCAGCTCGGAGGCCGACAGCCGCGCCTTCTCGTTCGACATGATTCCCAGCGGCCAGATAGACAATCTTACCATCGTGAAGACCCCTGCCGCAGAGTATCCCGCCGACTATACGGGCGGTTTCATACAGGTCAACACCAAGGAAATACCCATCTTCAACTCTCTTCATCTGTCCGTAGGCGCCGGCTGGAACAGCCAGTCGGCCCTACGGACTTTTTTTTCCCAAAAGTCATCGGCCACCGATTTTCTCGGCTTTGACTCGGGCCTCCGCTCGCTCGACGGCGGCATCGAAAAGACCTTCTCGACACTCGGCCTCAACGGTGGTGGCAACCCGATGATCGACCTGCTCGGCAACGGGTTTGGCAACGATTGGGGCGTGAGACGCCACAAGCCGTTCGGCGACCTGAAGTTCAACGCCGACTATGCCCACCGCTGGAAGGTGTGGGGCGGAAAGCTCGGGCTGCTCGCCGCCCTCACCTACACCAACGAGTATCGGGTCTATCGCGACATGGTCAACAACTTCTATGGAGCTTACGACACCGACAACGACCGGGTGAACCCCCTGCGCCTCTCTACCGACAACCAGTATAACCAGAACGACCGCCTTGGCGCCATGCTCAACCTGACCTGGCTCAGCCCGTCGGGGAACAACAAGTTTCAGTGGAAGAACATCTTCAACCAGCTCGGCAACAGCCGATACACCACCCGCCAGGGCCTCAGCGCGCAGTCGGAAAATGAGCGGTCGGCCGAATACTATTACCGCAGCCGCACCACCTACACCACACAGCTCACCGGCAGCCACGCCATTGGTGCCGAGGCCCTCGACTGGAGTGCCAGCTACGCCTATGCCAACCGCCGGCTGCCCGACCGCCGCAAGTATATCCTCTACAACGAAGACCCGCAGCAGAGCGACCAGTATGTGTGGCTCTACAAAAACGACATTTCGCGAGAGTGGACCTCGCTCGACGAGCATATCCTCTCCCTGCAGGCCAACGACAGCCACCGCTTCACCTTCGGACAATGGCAACCCACGCTCAAGGCGGGTATCTACGGCGAGTATCGCACCCGCACGTATAACACCCGCAACCTCCTCTACTGGTACAACACGGACAACAACCTGCCCGACGGCTTCCGCAGCATGGGCATGACGACCCTGCTCAGCGACCCCGCCAACTTTGGTGCCGACAAGCTCTACCTGCTGGAGGATGTCAACAAGATCAACGACTACAGCGGCAACAACCTGCTCGGTGCCGCCTATGCCATGGCCACGCTGCCACTTGGCAAGGTGGATGTGCACGCCGGGTTACGCTATGAGTATAACCAGATGGAACTCATCTCCAACACCAAAGCCTCGGTGGTGAGCCACGAGAGCCACTACTACCGTCATGGCGACCTCTTCCCGTCGGCCAACATGACCTGGCACATCAGCGACCAGCACCAGGCACGCCTCTGCTATGGGCGGAGCATCAATCGGCCCGAGTTTCGCGAGCTGTCGCCGTCGGTCTACTACGACTTCGACCTGGCCTCCAACGTGCAAGGCAACTACGACCTGAAAAACTGCTACGTCGACAACATCGACCTGCGCTATGAGTGGTATCCCAGCCGCGGCGAGGTCATCTCGCTGGCCGCCTTCTATAAGCATTTCGACTCGCCCATCGAGTGGGTCTACACCCTGTCGGGCGGAACCGATGTCGTCTACTCATACAAGAACGCACGCTCGGCCGACAACTACGGGCTGGAGCTCGACATTCGCAAGAGCCTCGACTTCATCGGCCTGAAAGACTTCTCATGGAGCTTCAACGGCTCGCTCATCCACAGCCGCGTGCATTTCGAGCCCGGCAGCTATGAGTATGACCGCCCCATGCAGGGACAGTCGCCCTACCTCATCAACACCGGCCTCTTCTATAACAACCAGCGGCACCACCTCTCGGTCAACCTGCTCTACAACCGCATCGGCAAGCGCATCGTGGGTGTGGGACGCACCGAGGGTGGCGGTGATCCCTCGCACAACATCCGCGTGCCCGACAGCTACGAGATGCCGCGCGACGCCTTCGACCTGACGGCCAGCAAGCGGTGGGGCAGATGGGAGGTCAAGCTGGCCGTGCGCGACCTGCTCAACCAGAACATCCTCTTCAAGCAGTTTCAGACTGTGGAGGGGAAAGAGATTCAACAAGTGACACGCAAATATAAACCGGGACGTAACATCAACCTCTCGGTAACCGTAACATTATAAAATCATAAACGATGAAAACAGACAAGATGTTTTTGGGATGCATGGGCATCCTCGCCATGTCGATGACCTTCATGTCATGTAGTAGCGACAACGATGATCCTAATCCTGGCACCACGACGGCTTACCAATGGTCGACCGACGGCGGATTCAAGGCTTGTGACCACATTCTCTTCACCGATGACGGCAAGGAGGCTCCCAAGGGAACGGTCATCGGCAATGGCGACCAAAACTTTGTTTTCAAGGGCACGCAGACCCTGGAGCGCGGCACCTACACGCTCAAGGGATGGGTCTATGTGGCCGACGGCTCGACGCTGACCATCCCGGCCGGCACAGTCATCAAGGGTGACAAGGAGACCAAGGCAACCATCATCGTGGAGCCCGGCGGCAAGCTCATTGCCAACGGGACGGCGGCTGAGCCTATCGTCTTCACGTCCGAGGCGGCAGCCGGCAGCCGCAAGCCCGGCGACTGGGGTGGCGTGATCCTCTGCGGAAAGGCTCCCAACAACAATGGTGTGTTGGCGCAGCAGATTGAGGGTGGCCCCCGCACGAAGCACGGCGGCAATGATGCCCAAGACTGCAGCGGCTCGCTGCAGTATGTGCGCATCGAGTTTGCAGGCTACCCCTTCGAGAAAGACAAGGAGATCAACGGCCTCACCTTTGGCTCGGTGGGCGCAGGAACGACCATCGACCACGTGCAGGTGTCTTATTCCAACGATGACAGCTTCGAGTGGTTCGGCGGTACGGTCAACTGCAAGCACCTCATTGCCTTCCGCGGCTGGGACGACGACTTCGATACCGACAACGGATTTGCCGGCAATGTGCAGTATGCACTTTCCGTGCGCGATTCGCGCATCGCCGACGCCTCGCAGAGCAATGGCTTCGAGAGCGACAACAATGCCAGTGGTTCGACCGCTGAGCCTTACACGACGGCCCACTTCTCTTATGTCACCTTCCTCGGCCCGAAGACTTTCGACGCCTCATTTGCCAATACGGCTGACTATATCAACGGCAACGGCCTGAATCCTGAGAACGGCTCGTCGATGGGCCTCTTCCAGGCGGCCATGCACATACGCCGCAACTCGCGTCTCAACGTGGAGAAGACCCTCGCCATCGGATGGCCCGTCGGTCTCATCCTCGACAATGAGAAGGGCAACACGCAGGGCGCTGCCACCAATGGCCTGATGAGCCTCAAGGGCGTCACTTTCGTGGGCATGGACATCGTCGGCTCCGACTTCAACAAGGTCTACAAGGACGAGCTCTACGACTATGTGAGCAAGACCACCGACCCGACCAAGAAGTCGTTCTCGAGCACCTTCTTCCAGTTGGCTGCCAACCAAAACACTGTCATCGGCAGCTGGATGGCGCGCACGTGGAGCGGCATCGCCTCCATCCTCGCCCTCAGCAACGAGTATCCCGGCATCGGAGCCTTCCCCGACGGACAGGACTGGACCACAGGATGGGCCAACTTCGACCCGCAGAACACACAGTACTAATTAGAACAATGACCATACCGGCTTCAGGTAGCGGCAGAGGAGTGTGTCACTCCTTAGCCTCCACCTGAAGCCTTTTTTTTTGGTTTGGCCGGCCACCAACAATCCATGGGTGACACACACACATCCATTGCCTCTCCGGACACAGGGAAGATGATTCTCGTTCTGTTAAAAAATGCTTAAAGAGGGCTGTCTAACGAAACATTTTGTACTTTTGCAAAGTCTATGAGTTGACAACGCGTGGTGAAGGCCGTTGTATGCGACGTGTGCCGGCCACCGTTTTATTTAAAACAAGGAGAAATATGAAAAAGATACTGTTTGCTCTGATGATGCTCATGGGTGGCGTCAGCGTAGCCAATGCCCAGGCCAAGATCAAGTTTGCCAAGCTCTCGCACGACTTCGGCACGTTTGCCGAGAGTGCGAATGTGCAGCAGTGCACCTTCACCTTCACCAACGAGGGCGACAAGCCCCTGGTGATCAACCAGGCGGTGGCCAGTTGCGGTTGCACCATTCCCAAGTACACCAAGACACCGGTGAAGCCCGGCGAGAAGGGCACCATCAGCGTCACCTACAACGGGCGTGGCCGCTTCCCCGGCCATTTCAAGAAGATGATCACCGTGCGCACCAATGGCGTGCCCGAGATGACACGCCTCTACATTGAGGGTACCATGAAGGAGGACGCCAAGGACAAGAAGTAAAACCCCATTCACCTGTCATGATATTGTCTCCATCATCGCCAAGGCTGGCGACGGTGGAGACATTTTTTTGCGGGCGGCAAATATTTTCCGATTTCTTGACCATTGGTTTTCTGCCTTTACTATAACTTTGTAGGAGTTTTGCCCTGTCGAGGCATGCTCACGCAACCTGTAACACTAAAAACCTAAGATCATATGCAAGAAACCGTAAAGAAAGTATTGAGCGGCGACTTCAACAAGAAGAAGGCGCTGTGGTTCCTGCTGACCGCCCTGGTCACAGTCATCGTGTGGAACCTGCCCTCCGGTGTGTTTGGCATCGACGGGCTCACCGTGGTCCACCAGCGCGTCATCGCCATCTTTGTCATGGCCGTCATGTTGTGGCTCACCGAGGCCATCCCCGCCTGGGCCACGTCTGTCACCATCATCTTTGTGCTGCTCTTCTTCGTGAGCGACTCCTCGTTCTCCTTCATGCAGGGCACCGAGGGCCAGTATGGGCAGTTGCTCGACTCAGTGGGTATCATGGCCTGCTTTGCCGACCCCACCATCATCCTCTTCCTCGGCGGATTCATCCTGGCCATCGCCGCCACCAAGTCGGGGCTCGACGTGTGGATGGCCAAGGCTCTCATCCGTCCCTTTGGCCACCGCAGCGAGATGGTGCTGCTGGGCTTCCTGCTCATCACGGGCGTCTTCTCGATGTTTATCAGCAACACCGCCACGGCGGCCATGATGCTCACCTTCCTCACACCCGTCTTCAAGTCGCTGCCGGCCAATGGCAAGGGGCGCATCGCCCTCACCATGGCCATTCCCATCGGAGCCAACCTCGGCGGCATGGGCACTCCCATCGGCACGCCTCCCAACGCCTTCGCCTATAAGGTGCTCAACGACCCCACGGGCATGAACCTCGACATCAGCTTTGGCGAGTGGATGGGCTTCATGGTGCCCCTGGTGCTGGTGCTGCTGGTCATCTCGTGGCTGTTGCTCAAGGTTTTCTTCCCCTTCAAGCAGAAGACCATCGACCTCGAGATTGACGGTGACATGCAGCACAACTGGCGCACGGTGGTGGTGGGCATCACCTTTGCCGTGACCATCATCCTCTGGGTGTTTGGCAAGCCGCTCGGCATCAACGCCAACACCGTGGCCATGCTGCCCATAGCCGTCTTCGCCTTCACCGGTGTCATCACCGCCAAGGACCTGCAAGACATCGACTGGGGCGTCATCTGGATGGTGGCGGGAGGTTTCGCGCTCGGATTGGCCATGAACGGCACGGGCCTGGCCAAGGCTGCCATTGCCGCCATACCGTTTGGTGAGTGGAGCCCGATAGTCATCCTCGTCATCGCCGGCGTCGTGACCTTCTTCCTCTCCAACTTCATCAGCAACACCGCCACGGCGGCCCTGATGATCCCGATCCTCGCCGTGGTGTGTGAGGGCATGGGCGACAAGCTCAGCATCATCGGCGGCACCTCCACTGTGCTCATCGGCATTGCCGTGGCCGCCTCGGCCGCCATGTGCCTGCCCATCTCCACACCGCCCAACGCCATCGCCTATTCCACCGGCCTCATCCAGCAGAAAGACATGTCGAAGGCTGGTCTCGTGGTGGGCCTCGTCACCCTTGTGTTAGGCTTCTCGCTGCTCATCGTGCTGGGCAAGCAGGGCCTGCTCTGACATTCTGCAAAGTACCGTTTCCACGTCATAAGGCTGGGTCCGCGCTCCGATGAGGTTGCGTAGGGCCCAGCCTCTCGTTTGTCTCCGTGCGGCACACGGGTCATCGGCCAGAAAGCGGACCGTGTATATAGGTGGGTTCTATCAATTAGCTTTGTCAGATTTTGAGGTTCTTTTTGAGGTCATTTCGTTAGCGCGTGAGGGAGCATAGCGGGCTATGTGGCCGAACAAGCTGACGGAAGGGGCCAAAAAGAGAACAAAAGATGGCAAAACGTAATC
>DJOV01000013.1:46256-57772 GCA_002437285.1 Prevotella sp. UBA6429
CAAAACGTAATCCACTGTTTTTATATCGTTATGGTGGTAATTTATAGAATCCACCATAAGGTTCTTCCTGCCTTTGGAGTGAGGACGAAACGTATGGTATGGTATGGTATGGTATAGTCTTGCCACTCCGCAACATCGCCTGGCAAGAACTGAGCCTTCCGTTGGCGTGAGCGGTTTAACACAGTCTACGGCCAGGGCATCCCACACTCCTGGGGGCTTATTTCGATTTACATTCAGGCATTGGCCTCACCACTCCAAATGCTGCTGGAAGAGCCTGGCGGAAGAGGTCCGCAGACGGGGGCGCACTCATGTGAAAAGGCGCAATAGAGGTCTCATGCGGAGCCATGAAGTCAAACGAGGCGGTGCCATCCGATAGAAATCCCCCAATCCACAGTATCACTACTCAGATTGGGGGCTCTTTAACCTTTTAAAAACTAACCTTAACCTATTGAAATGAATCTATGTTGCAAAAATATATCATTCCCCCGCAACCTCTTGTCAAGATTTCAGTAAAATTTCAAAAATATTTCATCGCCAGCCATTCGCCTTCCCTTTTCGCCCTTTGTGGCACACCTTTTGCAATTCACACCTTAGAAAAAAATAACTCATAAAAAACATTACCATGCAGAAAGGCAATATTGGGGTTACGACCGAGAACATATTCCCCGTCATCAAAAAGTTTCTCTATTCAGACCACGAGATCTTCCTCCGCGAGATGATCAGCAACGCCGTCGACGCCACGCAGAAGCTGAAAACCCTGGCACAGAAGGGCGACTTCAAGGGCGAGTTGGGCGACCTGACCGTCCATGTGACACTGGACAAGGACGCCAAGACCCTGACCATCAGCGACCGTGGCATCGGCATGACAGCCGAGGAGATCGATAAATACATCAACCAGATAGCCTTCTCAGGCGTCACCGACTTCCTCGACAAATACAAGGACGAGGCCAACGCCATCATCGGACACTTCGGCCTCGGTTTCTACTCCTCATTCATGGTGAGCGACAAGGTGGAAATCGTCACCAAGAGCTACCGGGACGGTGCCAAGGCCATCCGCTGGAGCTGCGACGGCTCGCCCGCATTCACCATCGACGACGCCGAGAAGGCCGACCGCGGCTCGGACATCATCCTGCACATCTCTGACGACTGCAAGGACTTCCTGGAGAAGACGCGCATCGAGCAGCTGCTCAACAAGTACTGCAAGTTCATGCCCGTACCCGTAGCCTTCGGAAAGAAGACCGAGTGGAAAGACGGCAAGCAAGTCGAGACCGACCAGGACAACGTCATCAACAATGTGGAACCGCTCTGGACCAAGACGCCCTCAACGCTGAAAGACGAGGACTACAAGAAGTTCTACCACACCCTGTATCCCATGCAGGACGAGCCCCTCTTTTGGATCCACCTCAACGTGGACTACCCGTTCCACCTGACAGGAATCCTCTACTTCCCACGCACACACAGCAACATCGACTTGCAGCGCAACAAGATTCAGCTCTATTGCAACCAAGTCTTCGTAACCGACCAGGTGGAAGGCATCGTCCCCGACTTCCTCACCCTGCTCCACGGCGTCATCGACTCGCCAGACATCCCACTCAACGTGAGCCGCAGCTACCTGCAGAGCGATGCCAATGTGAAGAAGATCTCCACCTACATCACCAAGAAGGTGGCCGACCGCCTACAGCAGACGTTCAAGGAGGACCGCAAGGACTATGAGGCCAAGTGGGACGACCTGAAGATCTTCATCAACTACGGCATGCTCTCTCAAGACGACTTCTACGACCGCGCCAAGGACTTCGCACTCTTCAAGGACGTAGCCGGCAAGTATTTCACCTTTGAGGAATACAAGACCCTCATCAAGGACAACCAGACCGACAAGAACGGCGAACTCGTCTACCTGTACGCCACCAACAAGGAAGACCAGTACTCCTACATCAAGTCGGCCGAGGACAAGGGCTACAGCGTGCTCCTGCTCGACGGCCAGCTCGACGTGCCCATGGTCTCCATGTTGGAGAACAAGTTTGAGAAGAGCCACTTCGCCCGTGTGGACGCCGACATCATCGACCGTCTCATCGTCAAGGACGACAAGAAGGAGGAGACCCTCAAAGGTGACGACCGTGACAATCTGTCAGAGGTGTTCCGCTCGCAGATGCCCAAGATGGACAAGGCACAGTTCAACGTGGACGTCGAGTCACTGGGCGAGACAGCGCAGCCCGTCATCATCACCGAGAGCGAATACATGCGCCGCATGAAGGAAATGAGCCATTTCCAGCCCGGCATGAGTTTCTACGGACAAATGCCCGACACCTACACCATCGTGCTCAACGCCGACCACAAGCTCCTCAAGGAGGTGCTCAGCGACACCAACAAGGCTACAGAAGAGGCGCTCAAGCCCGTGGTGAGCGAGCTGAAGGGACTGTCCGCACGGCTGGCCGCCCTGCGCCAAGGACAAAGCGGCAAGAAGCCTGAGGAGATCACGCAGGAGGAAAAGGACGACCTGCAGAAGACAGAGAAGGCCGTAGACGAGCAACGCAACAAGAAAAACCAAATTCTCAGCGACTACGCCAAGGGCAACAACGTGGTGCACCAACTGATCGACTTGGCACTCTTGCAAAACGGCATGCTCAAGGGCGAGGCACTCGACAAGTTCCTCAAGCGCTCGGTCGACATGATCAAATAAGGCGACAACCCAATGACCAGACAAGAGCGTTACAGGCGTGCGCTTGACACGTTCCGGGCTACGCAACCTAACGTGACGACTGAGTTGCTGTTTGCCTCGGCATTCCAGTTGCTCGTCGCCACGGTGCTATCAGCCCAGTGCACCGACAAGCGCGTCAACCAAGTGACGGTCGGCCTGTTTGCCCGTTACCCCGATGCGCGCGCCATGGCCCAGGCGGAGCCCGACGACTTGCTGGAGCACATCAGCTCTGTGAGCTACCCCAATGCCAAGGCACGCCACCTGGTGGCCTTGGCACGAGGGCTGATGGCCGAGCACGGAGGCGAAGTGCCCGATGACCACAAGGCCCTGACACGTCTGCCGGGCGTAGGGCAAAAGACGGCCAACGTCGTAGAAGCCGTATGGTTCGGACACGCCACCATGGCCGTCGACACACACGTCTACCGCGTGGCGCATCGCATGGGACTGGTGCCCAAGACGGCCAACACGCCGCTAAAGGTGGAACGCTACCTCATGGCACACATACCCCAAGCGGACATACCCAACGCACACCACTGGCTATTGCTCCACGGACGCTACACCTGCAGGAGCGCCAAGCCGCTCTGTGGCGACTGCCCATTTGGCGAATGGTGCCCCAAGCTATTGGATGGCAGCAAGTTGTGACACGATCATTCAACCTCAACATCACAAGCCCATGAACATACATCTCATACTGAACTTCCTGCAACAGCTTGCAGACAACAACTCCACCGCCTGGATGCACGAGCACAAGGCCCTGTACCAGGAAGCCCGGAAGGAGTTTGAGCAGGGAGTGGCCGACACCATCAACACGCTGACTCCCATCGACCCCACCATCGCCCACCTGGCACCTAAGGACTGCTGCTTCAGGCTCAACCGCGACATCAGGTTCTCGCAAGACAAAAGCCCCTACAAGCGTCACTTTGGCGCCTACATCTCAGCCCATGGCAAGAAAGGCCTGCACGGCGGCTACTACATCCACGTGCGTCCTGGACATTGCCTGCTGGCCACAGGTGCCTACTGGCTCCCCACCAACATACTGACTGCCACAAGAAACGAGATCATGGGCAACATCGACGAGTGGCGGCAACGCGTGGAGAGCAGCGACTTCGTCAGCACATACGGCCACGCCAACGAGGGCTACTGGGCGGAAGACGATGACGTGTCGCCACAGGGCTTTGGCATAGCGCACCTGAAGAAGGCACCACGCGACTTCCCTGCCGACTACGAGCACATCGGCTACCTGAAGATGAAGGACTACTGCTGCTGGAAAAGAGTCGGCGACGACTTCTTCGACCAGGCCGACTGGACCGGGAGGGCATGCCGCCTGTTTGGCATAGCCAAGCCCATGATGGACTTCGTCAACGGTGTCATCGACGATTACGAGTAACCACGCGGCCATGTGCCGGACAAAAAACACAGGCAGGAGCGTGTGACACAAGCTATGTCACACGCTCCTGTCTTTCTTTATGGTTCTTTCGGAATTTGGAATGATAAAATAAGACTCATCCGAAATGTAGAGTGACAGGGGGGGGCATTGTGGATTCACCGCAAGCATCGGATGCGCTCGGGCAAGACCGTTCACTGTTGCTTCTCCCAGTCGTTCCACTCTTTCAAGGCCTGCTGCCAGTCCGTCTGTTCTCCAGCAGCTATGGCCTCCTGCTGCCTCTGAGCCTCATCACGCGCCTTATCCCTGGCCCGCTTGCGCTTCATGTCCTCTATGGTCGCCTCGTCCAGTATCTTGATGGCTCCTCGCTTCACGGCCTCCTTGAGTTCGGCATCGCCAAAGGCCTTCCCCGGCTCATTGAAGTCGGATATGTTGAACTCATACCGGGTACGCAGCAAGTGGCGTATGTCTTTCTGCTTGGCACGGTTGGCCGAGCTTTTCAGCCTGAGGAGCTTGCCTATCTCCTTGACCTCTTTCTCCGAATATTTGTTTCTTCCCATTTTTCGATTGTTGATTGCAGGCGGGCATGCCCAGCCCTTCGTTCGTGGTATGCAAAGGTACATCATCCGCCCCACTCCACCAAACATCTCCCATCAATTTGATGACCGTGGTCACTCATCTTCTTCCACTCGCCCTCAAAAGACAGACCTCCTTCGCACATCATGACGGAGCCTACAGCCGGGACAGACATCACCAACCAGCGAAGAAGAATGGGCGAAAAGAACAAAAAACAAGACGAAACGAACGGAAAGCCAACGGAAGAGAAAGAAAATTGCAAAAAAAGTTCCCGTAAAATTTGGAGGTTTCGACAAATTGCAGTACCTTTGCACTCGCAAAAACGAAAGAGGCTCCGTAGCTCAACTGAATAGAGCATCTGACTACGGATCAGAAGGTTCCGGGTTTGAATCCCAGCGGAGTCACTTTTCGACAAGCAACAACAATAATGGTTTGGCTCCGTAGCTCAACTGAATAGAGCATCTGACTACGGATCAGAAGGTTCCGGGTTTGAATCCCAGCGGAGTCACACAGAAGAGGGTGTTATTCATATAACATCCTCTTTTTTATTTTCCACAATTTCAAGGCCCCATAAAGAGAAGCCGGGCTTCAGGAGAAAAACTGGTAAAATGCGCGAAAATTCATTATGTGGACATTTATCATCCTGGCATTATCTGCCGCCTACTGTCTTTATGGATTCAACAAATCATGGCACAATAACAAGCGCCACTCTGCAAACAGAGGCAGCGCCCGCCTCACTAAAAAGAATGCTACCCCGAAGAACAGCACATCCGATGAAGAAATGACAGAGGAAGAGATGATAGCGGAAGATTATTATTACTATCAAGACAGAGATTAACCCCACTATCGCCATTTGTACTTGAACAAGCGAAGAACGCAAAGAAAAAACGCCCTCCTAAAGAAAAAATCCTTTTTTCCTTAGGGGGGGGGCTGGATTTTTCATATATTTGCATCCGGGAACACTAAAACATCCCTCAAGTCTAACTTATAAAAACCTAAGAAAATGAAAAAAATGATGACGCTATGGCTGTGCCTCCTTCTGTGCGGAATGGCGCAAGCGCAAAACAACATGAAGATCACCCTCAACAACGGCAGCGTGGTGGAAGGCGTGACGAAACACCTGTTCATGCTCGAGAACGCCGATGCCATCCTACTGAAAGACACCAAGACGGGAGAGAACAGTGAGTACAAGTCTACCGACATCAAGAGCGTGAACTACTACGACCCCGACTCGAAAGAGTGGATCACCTTCGTGCCGCTCATGGCCCAGCGCACGCTGCCCACCGTGTGGAACAAGAACCCCAAGCCCTACAAGAACCCCGTATTCCTCACGCCTGTGTATGAGGGCAAGCACGTGTCCGCCTACATCCACTACATAACCACCGCCACCAACACCAAGACCATGCACCTGCAAGGCACCAGCTACATGTATTACTTCAAGGTGCACAGCGAGGATGTGGCCAAGAGTTACTGCATGGGTAGCATGATCGGCATCAAGATGCTGCTCAAGATTGTGTTCAAGCCTTACCCGGTGATGAAGGAGACCATCAACGACCTTGACACCAAAGCCTTTGCCAAGGACCCCGTGTCACTCATCAAGACATTTGACGAGCTGCTCAAATAGGCCCGCGGCAAGCCTCGTGGAAGGCAGCCCGCAGCGCCTTCACGACACCCGTACAAGCAAAAGGCGGGAGACCCATTGCGACTTGGGTTTCCCGCCTTTTTTGTTTCTTGATGATGGGCGTAGAGCTACTTGACCTTCATGTTGGGCAAGTGGAACTCGTATCTCTTGTCGAAATAGTCCTTCACCCTGTTGACCTCCAGGAAGGTGGTGCCCCCACCCTCTCCGAACGACCCCGAGAGATAGGCTATCTTGTCGTCCGCCTTGATGTATCCCTTCTGCTTGAGCATGCGCAAAGCGGCGGTGAACATGTAGTCGGGACTGACGTGCTCCTTCTGGTAGATGGGTATGACACCATACGAGAGGTTGAGCCAGCGCTGCGTCTTATCCTTGTAGCAGATGGCCAGAACAGGCTTGGGACCGCGGAAGGCCGCCAAGTTGCGCGCCGTCTCGCCCGTCTCTGAGTCGGTGATGATGCCCGACACGCCCAGCAGTCGTGTGGAGTCGATGGCCGCGTGCGCCAGGAACTCGCGCTGTGAGCAATGCTCGCTCAATGGCACCTCGTCCTGATGACCGAAGTTGAGGCGGTCACGCTCAGCCTGCTCGGCAATGGCCGCCATGGTCTGCACGGCCTCCAGGGGATATTTGCCGCTGGCCGTCTCACCGCTGAGCATGAGCGCATCGGTGTTCGAATAGATGGCGTTGGCAATGTCGGTGACCTCGGCACGGGTAGGCCTGGGATTCTCGATCATGGTGTGAAGCATCTGCGTGGCCACGATGACCGGTTTCTTCTTCTGCACACACTTGCGGATGATCATGCGCTGTATGCCCGGTATCTTCTCTATGGGCACCTCGATGCCCAGGTCTCCGCGGGCCACCATCACGCCATAGCTGGCGTCGATGATCTCATCGATGTTGTCGACGCCCTCCTGGTTCTCGATCTTCGAGATGATCTTGATGTCGGAGTGGTGCTCGTCGAGGATGTCCTGCACAGCCTTCACGTCGGCCGCCGACCTCACGAAACTGTGGGCGATGAAGTCGATATCCTCATCAATGGCCAATAGAATGTTGCGCTTGTCCTTCTCGGTGAGGGCGGGCAGGTCGATGTGTTCTCCCGGTACGTTCACGCTCTTGTGGGCTCCCAGCACGCCATCGTTTTGCATGGTGGCGTAGACAGTGGGGCCAACGATCTCCATGACCTGCATGTCGAGCAAGCCATCGTCAATCAGGATGTGGTCGCCCACCTTCACGTCACGCGCAAAGTCGGGGTAGTTCACATTGATGATGTCGTGGGTGGTCTCCATCTCCGGCCGGCCGAAGATCTTCACCACATCACCCGTCTTGTAACTGATTTTATCCTTGACATCCGTCGTGCGCACCTCGGGGCCCTTCGTGTCGATGAGGATGCCGATATGCGGCGACACGGTGCGCACATTGCGAATGATATTGCGAATGCCATCCTGAGAAGCGTGAGCCGTGTTCATCCTGACTACATTCATGCCTGCGAAGAACAGTTTGCGCAGGAAATCCACATCACAACGGCGATCACTAACGGAACATACAATCTTTGTCTGCTTCATAATTTTGATCCATTTTGTATACGTGCAAAGTTACTATATTTTTTTGGATTACTTAGCGCAACAAGGACATAAAATCAACAACGCAAAGGTTTACGTTAAATTTAACGCGCATGAACCCGCACACCTATCAAATTATTATTAACTTTGCCCCCAACTTAACGAACTATGACACGTTTTCCAATCATGAAAGAACTGAAAGCTCTGAACCGCCGCACCGCCCCCAAAAGTGCGATGCCCGAACGCATCATCCAGTTTGGCGAAGGCAATTTCCTTCGCGCGTTTGTCGACTGGATCATTTTCAACATGGACCAGAAGACCGACTTCAACTCGAGCGTGGTCGTCGTGCAGCCCATTGCCCATGGCATGGTGGACTGGCTCAACGGCCAGGACTGCCTCTACCATGTGAACCTGCAAGGCAAGGAGAATGGCGCTCCCGTCAACTCGCTCACGCGCATCGATGTCATCAGCCGCGCCCTCAATCCCTACACGCAGTTCCAGGCTTTCCTGGCACTCGCCGAACAGCCTGAGATGCGCTTCGTCATCTCCAACACCACGGAGGCGGGCATCGCCTTCGACCCTGACTGCCGGCTGGCCGACGCGCCTGCCGCCAGCTATCCCGGCAAGCTCGTCCAACTGCTGTTCCACCGTTACCAGTACTTCGCGGGTGACCCCTCCAAGGGCATGATCATCATGCCCTGCGAGCTCATCTTCCTCAATGGGCACCACCTCAAAGAGTGCATCTACCAGTATATCGAGCTATGGAAAGAGGACATGGGCGACGACTACGCGGGCTTCAAGGCGTGGTTTGCTGACCATTGCTACGTCTGCGCCACACTCGTTGACCGTATCGTGCCGGGCTTCCCACGCGACACCATCGCCGACATCCAACAGAAGATCCGCTACAAAGACAACCTCGTGGTGAAGGCCGAGAGCTTCCACCTCTGGGTCATCGAGAAGGCTGAGAACATGACCATCGAGCAGATGAAGGAGGAGTTCCCGGCCGACAAGGCAGGCCTGCACGTGCTCATCACCGACAACGAAAAGCCTTACCACGCCCGCAAGGTGACGCTGCTCAACGGCCCCCACACGGTGCTCTCGCCCGTGGCCTTCCTCAGCGGCGTGAACATCGTGCGCGATGCCTGCGAGCACCCCGTGATAGGTCGCTACATACACAAGGTGCAGTTTGACGAGCTCATGCAGACGCTCGACCTGCCTCTCGACGAGTGCCAGCAGTTTGCCAATGATGTGCTGGAGCGCTTCGAGAACCCCTTCGTCGACCACCAAGTCACATCCATCATGCTTAATAGCTTCCCGAAGTACGAGACGCGCGACTTGCCGGGCGTGAAGACCTATCTCAAGCGCAAGGGGCAACTACCCACAGGACTGGTGTTTGGCCTGGCCGCCATCATCACCTATTATAAAGGCGGCAAGCGCGCCGACGGCACGCCCATCACGCCCAACGACGACCCGAAGATTATGGATCGCCTGACGCAACTGTGGGCCACTGGCGACACACAGGCTGTGGCCGAGGGTGTGCTGGCGTTCGACTACGTGTGGCACGAGAACCTCAACCAGACCGTTCCGGGACTCTGCGCCATGGTGAAAGGATATCTTGACCTCATACAGGAGAAGGGCATGCTGGAGGCCGTGAAGACCATCCTGGCATAACCACTCCACCGGGCTGGCCACGAGGGGAGGGAGCCACGCCCGTCTTCGCACACTTGAGCGATGCCCACAAAGGGGCGTCGCCTCACCTGGAAAAACCAAAAGTCCGCAAGGCTTGCATGTGCAGGCCTTGCGGACTTTTTGCGTGTTGGAACACTCCTATGTGGATGGCTTAGGTTACCGGGCGTTCAGGTATTGCGCACACATCTCGGCGCAGCGCTCGCCGTCAACACCCGCCGACACGATGCCGCCCGCATAGCCAGCGCCCTCGCCACAGGGGAACAGCCCTTGCAGGCGCACATGCTGCAACGTGTCACGCTCGCGGATGACACGCAGGGGGCTCGACGTGCGCGTCTCTGTGGCGATGACCACGGCCTCGTTGGTGAGGAAGCCATGCTTGTGCTTGCCGAAAAACTTAAAGCCCTCCTGCAGGCGATGGGCCACGAAGGACGGCAACCAGAAGTGGAGGGGCGAACTGATCAGCCCCGGCGCATAGCTGCTCTCCGGCAGGTCATAGCTGAGCCGGCTGTTCACAAAGTCGGCCATGCGCTGCGCGGGAGCTGTCTGTTGGCGGTTGCCCTGCTGCCAGCACATCTTCTCCAGCGCTTCCTGGAAGCGCATCACGCGGAGCACATCGTCGCCAGGCTCGCGCTCATCTTCTCCTGCGGGCAACATGCTTTCCACATCGTCGGGTTCCACCTGCACCACCATGCCCGAGTTGCTCCAGCGGGTGCCGCGGTTGCTGGGCGACATGCCGTTGACCACGATCTGCTCGGGACCCGTGGCGGCGGGAATGACGAAACCGCCCGGACACATGCAGAACGAGTAGACGCCGCGCCCGTCGACCTGGGTCACCACCGAATACTCGGCCGCGGGCAGGTACTTGCCACGCCCCTGGCGGGAGTGATACTGTATCTGGTCGATGAGCTGCGCCGGATGCTCCAGGCGCACCCCCACGGCGATGCCCTTGGCCTCCATCTCCACATGAGCCTGGTGGAGGTATCGGTAGACGTCGCGCGCACTATGGCCAGTGGCCAGGATGACGGGTCCGCGGAACGTGAGCTCGCGGCCCGTGGCCAGGTCGACGGCCGCCACGCCCTGCACACTGTCACCCTCGATGAGGAGCGAAATCATCTTGGTCTGGAAGTGGACCTCTCCCCCACTCCGCAAGATCTGCTCACGCATGTTCTCGATGACGCGCGGCAACTTGTCGGTACCGATATGCGGATGGGCGTCGGCCAGAATCGATGGCGAGGCGCCAAACTGGCAAAAGACGTTCAGAATCTTCTCCGTCGAGCCGCGCTTCTTGCTTCGGGTGTAGAGCTTGCCGTCGCTGAACGCTCCGGCTCCGCCCTCGCCAAAACAATAGTTGCTCTCGGGGTCCACCCGCTGCGTCTTGGTGATCAGGGCCATGTCTTTCTTGCGCGCATGCACATCCTTGCCCCGCTCCAGCACGACAGGCCTGAAGCCCAGCTCCACCAGGCGCAGGGCCGCAAACAGGCCGCCTGGTCCCATGCCCACCACGATGACGCGGGGACGGTCGGACACGTCGCTGTAGACGGTGGGCGTGTAAGCGTCGTCTTGCGGCAGCTCGTTGATGTAGACGCGCACCTGCAAGTTTACATAGATGGTGCGCTGGCGCGCGTCGATGCTGCGGCGCAACACACGCACACGCTGGACCGTGCGTGCGTCAATGCCCTTGTCGCGAGCCAGGAAGTCGATGATGCCCTGCTCGCTGCTGGCGACCTGCGGCAGCACTCTCAATTGATATTCGTTGACCATAGTTGTTCTTGTTTACGACAAAGTTACGACTATTTTCCAATTATCCACACCCCCACCCCCAATTATTTTTCGCTCTTCCGGAATTTGATATGGGTTACATTCCAGCCATGGGTCATGTCACGCCAAGTTCAAGAAAATCAACATCGAATACAAAGGTCTGTCGATGGAAGACTGCAATCCTGCCGTTACCACTATCGTTGTCATGATTTTTGG
>DJOV01000002.1 GCA_002437285.1 Prevotella sp. UBA6429
GGCTCATTTCGGATGGTTACGGTGAAAATAAGTTTTTTGAAAAAATGCCCCAAATATTTTGCCAATTGTTAGAAAATTTGTAAATTTGAAGCGAAATGCAGAGTTCCAATCTGTTAGCAACCCTTAGGGGGGATGGTTGGATAAGATTAGACATTCTGGATTTCCTTTCGGCAACATGGAAAGTAGCAAGGAAGCGGACGTATAAATTATATACCCATTTAGGTTACTGCAAGATGCCTAAGTGCTGCGCTTGTGGCTTGGTGCCGTGAGTATCCAGTATTGAGAACTGTTAGTTCTATTTATACGTGACGGCGAATGTCGAGATGACATTCGCCGTTTTTTCATGGCCGTGTGTGGCTTGTGGCATTGTGTGATGGCCCATATCTTTTTGGGCAGTTATACTATTGTAGGTATTGTAGGATAAAATGTTCGGCAATGGGCAGGAACCTGTCGTGCCCTTGCGCGTTGAGATGCGCGTGATCTCGCTTTCCACCTTGAAAGTATATTTGGCGGAAGCGGTCGCTTCGGGCGAAGATGTTGCTGTTGTGGTAAGCATCGAAGACGGGGATTCCCATGGAGCCGCAGATTTCTTTGGTGGTGTTCACGATGACTTCAAAGTTGGGGTTGTCGTTGGCCCAGGGGGTAAACCAGAAGATGTAGGCCTTAGGATATTTCTCTATCAGCCCTTGGCACAGCCGGGTACATTGCTCCCGATAATTGGCCAAGGTCGTTGTGGAGTCGGTGACATTGTCGGCCAGGTGTGCCGCATCGTTGTGTCCGGCGATGACCACCACGATGTCGAGCGAGTCGTTCATCTGCTGATAGCGGTGGACGACGGCAGGTCCCCACGTCTTCATGTCTATGGACACGCAACTGCCATTGCGTCCATAATTGTAATAGGTCATCCCGTGTTTCTTGGCCAATTTGTAATGCCAGGCGTATTCCACGGGATTCTGGTGATTCTTGACATAGCTGTCGCCGATGACGCCGATGCGTTTGCCTTGCAGGGGATCGGTTTGTGCGGTTGCGCACAGGCAAGCCGTAAGGGCGATGGCTAATAAGCAAAAAACTTTTTTCATGGTTTGTGCTAATTGTTTTAAAAAGTCGTATGATGTGTGTTGCAGACGCAAAGTTAATAAAAACGGAGACTTTATCCGTTACCTTCGGACTATTTTTTGTAACTTTGCATGTCAAATTGTAGTTGGGAAATGATTTCTGTAGAAAACTTGAAAGTAGAGTTTGGCGTACGTCCACTCTTTCATGATGTCAGTTTCGTGGTCAATGACCATGACCGTATAGCTCTTGTGGGCAAGAATGGTGCGGGCAAGTCTACCATGCTTAAAATACTTTGCGGCTTGCAGCAACCATCATCGGGAGTGGTGGCCATACCAAATGACACCACGATAGGCTACCTTCCGCAGGTAATGAAGATCTCCGACGACACGACGGTGCGTGAGGAGACGCGCAAGGCTTTTGCCGATCACATGAAGATGAAGAGCCGCCTTGACCGCATGCAGCAGGAAATGGCCGACCGCACCGACTATGACAGCCCCGACTACATGGCCCTTGTGGACCGTTTCACTCTTGAGCATGACCGTTTCATGATGATGGGTGGTGAGAATTATGAGGCTGAGATGGAGCGCACGCTTGTGGGCCTTGGCTTTGAGCGCAGCGACTTTGATCGTCCCACGCGCGAATTCTCCGGCGGTTGGCGCATGCGCATTGAACTGGCCAAGATCCTGTTGCGCCATCCCGATGTGTTGCTTCTCGATGAGCCCACCAACCACCTTGACATTGAGAGCATACGCTGGTTGGAAACATTTCTTTCCCAAAGCAGCAGCGCAGTGGTGCTGGTCAGCCACGACCGTGCGTTCATCAACAATGTCACCAACCGAACCATAGAAATCACCTGTGGCCACACTGAGGACTATCGTGTGAAGTATGACCAATATCTGGTCTTGCGGAAGGAACGCCGCGAACAGCAGTTGCGTGCCTATGAGAACCAGCAGAAGGAAATAGCCGACATCAAGGCTTTTATCGATCGTTTCCGTTATCAGGCCACCAAGGCTGTGCAGGTGCAACAACGCATCAAGCAACTGGAGAAGATAGTGCCCATCGAGGTGGACGAAGTGGACCAGAAAGTGATGCATCTCAAGTTTCCGCCCTGCTTGCGTTCAGGCGACTATCCGGTCATCTGCGACAATGTGCGCAAGGACTATGGTGACCATACTGTCTTCGACCATGTTGACATGACCATCAAGCGGGGGGAGAAAGTGGCATTTGTCGGCAAGAACGGAGAGGGAAAATCCACATTGGTGAAATGCATCATGGGCGAGATACCTTATACTGGCAAGCTGAAAATCGGCCACAATGTGCAAATCGGTTACTTCGCCCAAAACCAAGCCCAACTGTTGGATGAGAACCTCACCATCTACGACACCATTGACCAAGTGGCCACAGGTGAGATGCGCCTGAAGATCAATGACCTGCTGGGCGCGTTCATGTTCGGCGGTGAGATATCAGAGAAAAAGGTGAAGGTGCTTTCCGGCGGTGAGCGATCACGGCTTGCCATGATTCGCCTCTTGCTTGAGCCCGTTAACCTTCTCATCCTTGATGAGCCCACCAACCATCTCGACATGCCATCCAAAGACGTGCTGAAAGAGGCCATCAAGGCTTTCGACGGTACGGCGATTATCGTTTCGCATGACCGTGAATTTCTGGACGGTCTCGTGACGAAGGTCTTTGAGTTTGGCGGCGGTAAGGTCGTGGAGCATATCGGAGGCATCTACGATTATCTCCGTGTTCACAATGCCGAGACCATTCATGAGGCGCTTGGCGTCCAGGCGTCCAGCCCGGTTGCGCACGCCCAGGATTCCATTCCCGACAAGGCCGGCGGCAAACAAAGCTACCTGGACCATAAGGAGCAACAGAAGAAGATACGAAAGGCCAGCCGTGAGGTGGAGGAGTCGGAGAAGAAAATCTCCAAGATGGAGGCCCGTATCAAGGAGCTCGACCAACTCTTCATGTCTCCCGAAAACGCTTCAAACATGGAGCTCGTGACCGAATACACGTCGACCAAGGAGGCTCTTGACAAGGAAAACGACCATTGGCTGGAACTGTCCGAGAAGTTGGAGCATCTGCAGAAGGAAGTATAACGGTCTTTCCCATGCGGCTCTGTCTTTTTTTTAGCCTATAAGGGTCATTGTAGCCCCATGCCCATGAAGCGCGAGCCTGTCTTCCTGATAACAGTCCGAGGAGTCTGATCGCCGCTGAAAAACAAGATTCAATAGAGTAATCATTTAAATATCATCAACAATGAATGTGAAACAGCTTTTGCCTGTGCTCCTGTTCGCTGCAGCTCCTGTGTGTGGCGCCATGGCTCAGAACAAGTCGGGTATCGTCTTGTCTGACCTTGATAAGACCGTGAGCCCAGCAACCGACTTCTACCAGTTTGCCACAGGTGGCTGGCAGAAGGCCCATCCCCTGCCTGCCGCATACAGTCGCTATGGCAGTTTTGACATGCTCCAGGAGAATGTCAACAAGCAAATCAACACCATCCTGACCGAACTTTCAAAGAAGAAGTATCAGGCTGGCACCAATGAGCGAAAGCTCAGCGACTTCTACAAGTTGGCAATGGATTCTGTGCGTCGCAATCAGGAGGGCATAGCCCCCGTCAAGCCTTTGCTTGACGAGATGGAGGCGGCCAAGACGCTCGATGCCCTGCACCAGGTGCAGTTGAAGTATGCCAAGTTGGGCTATGGCGTTCCCTTTGGCTCCTATTTTGGCGCCGACGACAAGAATGTCACGCGGAACATCCTCAGCCTGAGCCAGGGAGGCTTGACACTTGGCCAGAAAGACTGGTATGTCAACACTGATAAAGCCACCCGGGATATCCGTGAGGCTTTCAAGAAGCACATAGCCCACATTTTTGAACTCTATGGCTTCAGTGCTGCTGACGCCCAGCGCAAGATGCAGTCTGTGTTCCGCTTCGAGACGGAGCTGGCTCTGGTCTCCAAGAGCAACGTGGAACTGCGTGATCCACAGGCCAACTACAACAAGATGACGCTTGCACAGTTTGAGGAGAACTATCCCAACATCCCCCTGAAGGCCTTTGCGCAGGCCGAAGGAGTCAACCCCCAATACATCCAGGAGATGAACGTGGGGCAGCCGTCCTTCTTCACGGGTCTTGACAAGCTGTTGCCTCTGCTCAGTTCCGATGACCTTCGTGCCATCATGGAGTGGGATGTCATCCAGAGCAGCGCTTCTTGTCTGAGCGACAACATCCGCGAGGCCAACTTTGACTTCTTTGGCAAGACGATGAGCGGCCGCAAGGAGGACTACCCCTTGTGGAAGCGCGCCACCAACCAGGTTCAAGGTGCCATGGGCGAGGCTCTTGGCAAGATGTACTGCGAGCGTTACTTCCCCGCCCAGTCGAAGAAGATGATGGAGGAACTGGTGCGCAACCTGCAGGTCAGCCTTGGCCAACGCATCGACGCACAGACGTGGATGAGCGACTCCACCAAGGCTAACGCCCACAAGAAGCTGGACAAGTTCTATGTCAAGATCGGCTATCCCAACAAGTGGACCGATTACAGCAAGCTGACCGTTGATCCCAGCAAGAGCTTCTATGAGAACGTCATTGCCACCCGTCTTTTTGCCCACGACAAGCAGATAGCCGACAAGGCCGGTAAGCCCGTAGACCGTGATGAGTGGTATATGACACCCCAGACCGTCAATGCCTACTACAACCCCACCACCAATGAGATCTGTTTCCCCGCAGGCATCCTGCAACGCCCCTTCTTCGATCCCAAGGCCGACGCCGCCTTCAACTATGGTGCCATCGGTGTGGTGATAGGTCACGAGATGACCCATGGATTTGATGACCAGGGCCGTCAGTATGACGCCGACGGTAACCTCCACGACTGGTGGACGGCCGCCGATGCCAAGGGCTTTGAGCAGCGCGCCAAACTCTACTCCGACTTTTTCGACGCCATCGAGGTGTTGCCCGGTCTCCACGCCAACGGCAAGTTCACCCTGGGTGAGAACCTGGCCGACCACGGAGGGCTGCAAGTGGCCTTCAATGCCTTTAAGAACGTCTTGGCCAAGCATCCGCTGAAGAGCAAGGACGGCTTTACGCCCGAGCAGCGTTTCTTCCTCGCTTATGCTGGTGTCTGGGGACAGAACATCACCGACCAGGAGATTCGCAACCGTGTGAAACGCGACCCACACGCCCTCGGTGAGTGGCGTGTCAATGGCGCCTTGCCACACATCAGCGCCTGGTATGAGGCTTTCGGTGTGAAGAAAGGCGACAAGATGTACATTCCCGAAAGCGAGCGTTTGCAGCTTTGGTAAAAACCGGTCAATAGGATAGGGGAGCGAAGGATCCTTTCATCCCCTCATTATAGCCCCCGAGGTCAATGACCCTTGTCGGCGCACGGCGCTGGCGGCAGGTCACCGACTTCGGGGTTTTGCGGCTCTTCCGGGATTTGGCGTGAGCGGTTTAATGCGGTTTACATTCCACCCCTAACACAAGCGTCTCATCTTGCCAAATTCCGGAAGAACCCAATAAAAGTTGTCTCGGTTGCCACACCCACTGAGGCCAAAGGTTGTAATGGGTTGTAAATGTGGTATGAGTTGTCTTAAAATCATCACCATAGTCTCTCGGGTCTCCATTGTCGTATAAAAAAGACCATGATTGTCGTGCAACCATTGAAATGGTGCGCACCATTGAATAAAGCGGACAATGTA
>DJOV01000023.1 GCA_002437285.1 Prevotella sp. UBA6429
AATTTATAGAACCCACCTAAAGACAAAACAGACAATCCCTTTCTGAGACGAATCCTGAATAGTACCACCTTCACACATAAGCCCCAACGTCTCCGCAATTAGAGAAGTTGGGGCATGAGACAGAAAACTGTTCCGTCTACTCGTGGGTATAGATCCACGCTACATAGAGGACTATGGCCACAGCAAGGAGGGACAGCACGACATAAAGGACCTTGCCAAATATCTTGCGCCTTTTGCTGGCACTCAGCGTCCTACGCTTGAAGATTTCTGATTCATCCATGTGACGGGGGGGGGTATGACGATGGTGGTGGTGATGATGGTAAACCTTATGATTTTCTTCCATGCTGTTTAAGTTTGGCTGTTTGGTTGAACCGTTGTCTCAGGCTGATAAACGAAGTTAAAAGCGGAAATCCACTTCCACATCCACCATATTATAATTGTGCTTACTTAATGAACGGTCGTTGACGCGCGCAAACTCGGCGTTGACCTGTATGTTTTTGCTGAAGAGGTAGTCAGCTCCGACCTCATAGAAGGTCTTGGCGCGGCTCCAGTCGGCCGTGGGGCGATAGAGATCATAACGGGCCTTGACATGCACCTTCTGCTTGATGACTGGCGCGATGACCAAGGCATACACACCATCGGCCTTGCTGCCGAGGGCCTCGTTGACCGTGCAGTTGCTCAAGTCCTCCGACTTCTCATATGTCTTGGCAAACGCCTTGCCCGTGGCATGCACATACTCCGAGCGGAAGGTCCAGTCGTCCACCTTGTATTCGCCCGAGATGGCATAACGATGCTGGGGCAACCGGCGTATGCCTTTCTGCTCAGCACCCTGCTCGTCGGTCCACGTTCCCTTACGGCTATATGATCCCTCACTGCCGAAGAATCCGAGACGCATGCCCTTGACAGGCATCACCCACACGCCACCGATGACATCCTTCTGCTGGTCGACATCCTTGGTGTTGATGCCCTGTCCATTGAATACGCCCACCTGGTAGTGCAACCAGTTGCGGCCCTTGACCTTGAGGAAGTCGCCTTGCAGCTGCACGCCGATGTCGCGGCCGTTGGAGGCGTGCATGCCATCGCGGTCGGCGAAGCCCGCCAACTTGTTGATGGGCTGGCTATACGACATGAATCCCTGGTCAATCGGGTTCATGGGATTTTCGAATGTGAACGGGCGCTTGAACTGTCCCACCTTCACCTTAAAGAACTCATACTTCTGCCACTCGGCAAACAGGTCTACCAGTCGGGGCGAAAGCGTGTTGGTGGTGGTGTTGCCATTGAGCTGCACCTGCATGCGCCAATAGAAATCATCGGCGATGCGACCGTCGAGCATGGCACGCACCAGGCGCAGGTTGAACGAATTGGCCTTGGCGTTCTCCTGGCCTGAGTATTGGTATTGTGTGAGTGCATAACCCGAAAGGCGCACTTGCGACAACCATGAAGGCAACTTGACTTGGGCATGGGTTGTCATGACACCTGCAAGCAGCAATGCTGCCATGATTTGTTTCTTCATATTTTTAGTTTCATTAATAGATGCACTTAAAAAGTGTTGCAAATTTAGCAAATATCTTGAAGAAAGAAAAAATGTTTGCGAAAAATATAAAGACTTTCGGAAAAAAATGTATATTTGCATTGTGATAAGCAAAAATAAGATAAAGTTTATAGCCTCCTTGGGGCACAAGAAGTATCGCCAGGAGCAACGTCTCTTTGTGGGCGAGGGGCCCAAGGTGGTGGGTGACCTGCTGGAAGTAATGGAGCCACAGCTCATCGTGGCCACCCCCCAGTGGCTGGGCAACACATCCAACCACCTGGCCGCAGACAGAGCGGCAGAAGTCATCACGGTGACCGACGAGGAACTGCGCAAGGTGTCGTTTCTGCAACATCCGCAACAAGTGCTGGGCGTGTTTCACATGCCCGACAGTCCCTCCTCTGTAACCACACAGCCCAAAGGACTGGCACTGGCGCTCGACGGCGTGCAAGACCCCGGCAACCTGGGCACCATCATCCGCATAGCCGACTGGTTTGGCATCACCGACATCTTTTGCTCACAAGAGACGGCAGACCCCTGGAACCCCAAGGTGGTGCAAGCCACCATGGGCAGCATCGCCCGTGTCAGGCTCCACACCGTTGACTTGCCGCAATGGATCGCATCGCTACCGGCGGGCTGTCCCGTATACGGCACCTTGCTGGAGGGCTCCTCTCTCTACGGACAGACGCTTACGGACAGTGGAGTCATCGTCATGGGCAACGAGGGCAACGGCATCTCGGCTGCCGTCAGACCACTGATCACCCACAAGTTGCTCATTCCCAATTATCCAGAGGGGCGGCCGACAGCCGACAGCCTCAACGTGGCCATCGCCACGGCCATCACCTGCGCCGAGTTCAGGCGCCGCACATCCGCAAAATCTTAAGCCACAATGAATCATGGAAACAGAATTGTATAAAATCAGAAGTGTCCAGGCGTGCTTCCGCGCAGCCTATGACTTGTTTTGCTCTAACTTCAAGACCATCATCCGAAAGACATGGAAGCCGGCAACAGCGCTGTCGCTCGCCATGGGCTTCACAGACCTTGCCTACTGCAGTTACCTGCCCAGCCAAGTTGGAAATGAGCAGTCATTGGCTCGGATGATGATGACCTATGCAGCCATCATGGTCATCGGCGTGGTGAGCACAGGCATCTCCGTATGGTTCTTCGGAAAATTCATGGGACTGCTCAACGGACGCACTTACCATGACAACTGGCCTCGCGCCTTGCGGCTCACGGGCATCAGTATCATTGTCATATGCGCTCTGGCTGTTCTCATCGTCCTCGTCTGCGTCCCCATCATTTTCATGGCAAGCAGCGCGGCAGGCCATGCGTCCAACTCAATCGTTATCCTTTCGATTGCCCTTGTCGGCGTGCTGTATATTGCCAGTCTCTTGGCCCTTGTGCCTGTTTCTTACTCTTCCATGAAATACATGATGGAGCCCCAGCAGAAAGCGTGGAGCGTCTTCGGCAAGCCCTACCGTCAGGGTTGGCACCACTGGGGATTTCTGTTCTTGTGCGGATTCCTGTCCATCATCATCTATTCGTTGATCATGTCAGTTGTGCACATGCCTGTCGGCATCATGCTCTTGGCCAAGATCATCAGTCAAAGGGGCATGGCCATGGGCGACCCAGCAGGCATCCCCGTCTTTTTCGGCTTGGCCGTTTACGTGCTTGCCGTCACGAGCTATTTCATCTGGAGCTATTTGGTATTGGGCATGACCACCATCTTTTACTACGCCTACGGCAGCATTGAAGCCAAAATAAAAGAGACAACACAAGTAACACAAACAACAGAATAAAGCGATATGGCACAACGTCTTCTCTTCATTGACCGCGATGGCACCCTCGTGGAGGAGCCACACGACGAACAGGTCGACTCTTTCAGCAAACTGAAGTTCACACAGGGGGTGTTTCGCAACCTTGGCTTCATTGCCAAGCATCTCGACTTTGAGCTCGTCATGGTCAGCAACCAGGACGGATTGGGAACGGACGCATTTCCCGAAGACACCTTCTGGCCCGTTCACAACTTCATCCTTCAGACACTGGAGAGCGAGGGCATCACCTTCGCCGACCAACTGATCGACCGCCACTTCCCCAAAGACCACTCCCCCATGAGAAAACCGGGAACGGGCATGCTGAAGAAGTACATGGAGAGCAGCGACTACGACATCGCCCACTCGTGGGTCATCGGCGATCGTGAGAGCGATGCCGAGCTGGCGCGCAACCTGGGTTGCCAGGCGCTCATCTTAGGCAAAGATGGCATGACCTGGGACAAGATAGCCGAGATACTCTTTGCCGGCGAGCGCACAGCGGAGGTGGAGCGCAACACCAAGGAGACACAAATCCTGGTGAAGATCAACCTCGACGGATCGGGGAAGACCGACATCTCAACGGGCATCGGATTCTTCGACCACATGCTGGAGCAGATTGGCAAGCACGGCATGATGGACCTCACCATCCACACCAAGGGTGACCTCTGGGTGGACGAGCACCACACCATCGAGGACACGGGCATCGCACTGGGCGAGTGTCTGCGCAAGGCACTGGGCGACAAGCGGGGCATCGAGCGCTACGGCTACTGCCTGCCCATGGACGACTGTCTTTGCCAGGTGGCCCTCGACTTCGGCGGTAGGCCTTGGTTGGTATGGGATGCGGAGTTCCGCCGCGAGAAGATTGGCGAGATGCCCACCGAGATGTTCTTTCATTTCTTCAAGAGCCTCAGCGATGCCGCACTCATGAACCTCAACATCAAGGCGGAAGGACAAAACGAGCACCACAAGATAGAAGGTATCTTCAAGGCCTTGGCACGTAGCCTGAAGATGGCAGTAAAAAGAGACATCTACCACTACGAGCTCCCCAGCACGAAGGGCACGTTGTGACAGATGTCTCTCAGATAAAAGTGTTGCCGATAGGCGTCAGCCTTTAATCATCGACAAAAAATGCTGGTGTACCCGGAGGTCTTCGTTGAGTTCCGGGTGGAACGCCGTGACCAGTTGGTTGCCTTGGCGGGCAGCCACGATGTGGCCCTCGACCTCCGCCAAGGCCTCCGCATCACCCTCAACCTTATCTATATAAGGTGCGCGGATGAACGTCATGGGGATGTCGCCCACCGACGCAAACGGCGCCACCGTGGCGAAGCTTCCGAGTTGACGGCCATAGGCATTGCGCTTGACGCAGATGTCCATGGTAGCCAGCCGTTCACGATTCTCGCCTTCCACGGTCTTGGCCAGCAAGATCAAACCGGCACAAGTGCCAAACACAGGCAGGCCACCCTCGATGGCCTCACGGATAGGCTGGAGCAACTGGAGGTCATGGAGAAGCTTCGACTGGGTGGTCGACTCACCACCAGGGATGATCAGACCGTCCTTGGACTGGTCCCAATCAGCTAACTGGCGAATCTCAAAACTGTCGACACCCAATCGCCGAAGCATCGCCTCGTGCTCCACAAAAGCCCCTTGCAGGGCAAGCACAGCTATTCTCATACGCTTACTTTCCTCTCTCGGCCATCAAGGTCTTGATCTCATCCTCGTTGATGCCGACCATGGCAGGGCCGAGATCCTCGCTCAATTCGGCAATCTTCTTCGGGTCGTTGTAGTTGGTGACGGCCTGCACAATGGCGGCGGCACGCTTGGCGGGGTTGCCGCTCTTGAAGATGCCCGAACCGACGAACACGCCCTCAGCACCCAGCTGCATCATCAGCGCAGCGTCAGCAGGAGTGGCCACGCCACCAGCGGCGAAGTTCACAACGGGCAACTTGCCATTGTCGTGCACATACTTCACCAGGTCATAAGGAGCCTGCAACTGCTTGGCAGCCTCATAAAGCTCATCCTCAGACATGCCCGCCAGGCGACGAATCTCACTCTGCATCATGCGCATGTGTGTCACGGCCTGAACGACATCGCCCGTTCCGGGCTCACCCTTGGTGCGGATCATCGAAGCGCCCTCAGCGATGCGGCGCAAAGCCTCGCCCAGGTTCTTGGCACCACAGACAAAGGGCACCTTGAACTGCGTCTTGTCGATGTGGTAGACATTGTCGGCAGGCGACAGCACTTCGCTCTCGTCAATATAATCGATCTCGATAGCCTCGAGAATCTGGGCCTCGGCGATGTGGCCTATGCGGCACTTAGCCATGACGGGGATGGAGACGGCGGCCTGGATTCCCTTGATCATCTTCGGGTCGCTCATGCGGGCCACGCCACCCGCTGCGCGGATGTCGGCAGGGATACGCTCGAGTGCCATGACGGCACAAGCGCCAGCCTGCTCTGCAATCTTGGCCTGCTCAGGTGTTGTCACGTCCATAATCACACCGCCCTTGAGCATCTGTGCCAGGTTGCGGTTCAGTTCTTGTCTGTTTTCCATTTCTTTATTATATTTTATGTGTTTGTTGCCTATTCTTGCGTGTCGCCTGACAGTTCTTGACCATTGTTCCTGTACTCTGTCGGTGTCATGCCTGTGAGCTTCTTGAAGAACTTGGCCAAGTGGGCCTGGTTGGCAAAGCCGAAGGCCATAGCCGTCTGCTGTATGGTGTCGTGCGTGGTGGTCAGATAAGCTTTGATGTCGTCCACCAGATAAGTGTCAACAATGCTCTTGGGTGACTTGCCGGCAACGAGGCGACACACCTGGGCCAGGTAGCGGCTGCTGACATTGAGCACATCAGCGTAATGGGCAATGTCGGTCTTGGTAGACGACTCCTTCTTCACCAGCTTGATGAAGTCGGCATAGAGCTCACCACTCCGGCCTGTCAGTCGTGCGCTGCTCGACGTAAGGCTGTTGGCGAAAGCGTGGGCCTTGGCGATAGCCTCACCCATGACCTCTCCCTGGTTGAGATAGACGGCAAGCGCCGAGGCAAACTTGTTGACGCTTCCGTGCCCGACAGCATCGTCAAGGAAGCGGACATTATCACCGATATAATCGCCCAACAGCACATCGCTCTCGCGGCGCCGCATGACAATCATGTTGCACAGGGGGAACAGTTTCTGCCGTATCATCTCGATGGTCTCGGTGCCCATCAGGCGGTCGCCGTGACTGGAGAAGAGCACGGGGGCATAGACCACAGACTTGGGTTTGTATCGCTTGAGCGCACTGACCACGGCCCGCACCACCTCCGTGCTGCGGATCATGCCTATCTTGACCGTCTCGGGCATCACATCGTTGACGATGGCGTCGAGCTGGCCGCTGACAATGGCCACCGGCAAGTCGTAGAAGTGCTGGATGCCCAAGGTGTTCTGCATGGTCACCGACGTGATGACCGATACGGCCTTGGCACCCAATGCCGCAATCGTGGTGATGTCGGCCTGCACGCCCGACTCGCCAGTGCTGTCACTTCCCGTGATGGTGAGTATTGCCGTATTCTTCATCGTTCATACGTATTTACTGTGCAAAGGAAATAAAAATCGGGTTAAAATCAGCATTTTATTCCTTTTTTGATAAACATTTCTTCATTTTGGACATCAGCGGAGCGTGCCTGAGGCAAATGTTCCATTGCAAGACAAGGCCGAACCAAGGTCGGAATTTGACACTACGACTTCAGGCTCCTACTCCATAAAAGCCAAATTTCCATAAGAGCGAAAACAAGTATACTTTTTAACACTTGAAACTTGTGTTTATCCAAAAGAATTTCTATTTTTGCATAAAGGAACACGAAGACTTTTTTCTATATATATTGCTAATAGCAATAAAACACCTGAAACTAGGAAACAATGAAACAGGCTATACTCATATTAGCTCATAAAGATTTTGCAGCCTTGAAAAAGTTAATAGCTTATTTCAGGGAAGATTGTTACGTATTTGTACACATTGACAAGAGTGGAGAAATAGATAAGTCAGAATATTCTACCCTAAAGACGGATTTTTCTCAGGTCAAAGAAGTATGTAGTAAGTACTCTGTCCAGTGGGGTGGTTTTTCCATGCTAAGAGCAGAATTATTCTTGCTGAAAAAAGCTGTTGAGTATGAGGACGTTACATTTTTTCACTTACTGAGTGGCCAAGATTATCCAATAAAGCCTTTAGAAAGATTTTTGTCCACTTTCGATAGCGATAAGCCCATCAGTTTTTTAAACTTTGTGCATTTACCACATCCGAAATGGCAAAACAACAGCTATGATAGGTTCAAATATTACTACCCATTTGATTTCGTTAAAAACAACCGAGTTGAAGCACGGTCACTTTCCACAAAGTGGATTAAATTCCAAAGGAAAGTAGGTATCAGCAGAAGACTTGATTTTGGTTTCGACCATCTGTATGGAGGGTCACAATGGTTCTCCTTGCATAGAAGGGCCGCAAAGGTACTTCTTGACTATACGAAGCACCACACTCATTTATACAGAAGACTAAAGTACACATTCGCACCAGAAGAGACATACATACACACAGTTTTAGTTAATTCACTATCGCCTAAAGAGATTGTCAATATCAATTGGCGATTCATTAGATGGAAGTATGAAAATGGAAACATACCAGCAAATCTCTCCGACGAGCATTTTCATCTTCTTGCGGAAAGCCATGCCTTGTTTGCAAGGAAATTATGTGAAGGGATAAGCAATAGCCTAAAAGAGAAAATAGACAAATATCTCATAAATGATTCACCATTAATAATACACCCGTCTGGGATGTGGGAATACAATGGCTTTTTAAAATACAGCTATAATGACAAACTAACCGAGTGCATTTTTTACTATGTTAGATTTTTAGGACTTACAGCAGGAGTTGATGTCCATTGCGGTTGCGGTTATTATGTTGCCGCATTAAGACGTTTGCACATCAACATGTTTGGGTGTGATTCCAATCCATACACAGAGCAGTTATGCTCTCTCCTTTTACCAGAGGGTGATACGCTTTGCAAAGTTGAAGACTATTCTCAAGAAGCACTCATTTTTTATGAATACGACTTTGCTTTGGTAAATAACATCCTGAACAGCATTAACTTAGAAAAGCTAAATTTCTTGATGGATAATCTGACAAAGGACATCATGAAATCCTTAATACTGATTTGGAACAAGGAAGACTTACAAGGCAGAAAAGCCTTAGTACACGAACATCTTTTCAAAAGCGGATTTAGGAAAAACATTTTTGCTTCTAAAGATTTTACCTACAAAGTACATGGCGTACATGAAATAGAAATTTTCGAACATTAAAAACAACTAATTATGAAAACTGAAAGAAAACTCCGAAAAATAGCTTTAAGTGAAGGCGAAGAGCGTTTACTCATGTCTTCTTTTGATGTGACAAAAGGAACAGAAGAAAATCCATATTCCTTCTTCGAGTTTTGTGATTTGCTATCAGCTGGAGAGTGGAAAGGTGGATATGTATCTTGCAATAAAGATATCACCTATGTTGGAGCAGATGAATTCATCGCTACTTCTTATGATAATTCTGGAAATCCATACGAGTTTGGCTACAATTCCGACTACGTATGGCCAGAGTCTGTACCAACTCTTGATGGCTACTTCGCTAGTGTCTTTTCATTCATGAATGCTTCAGCTTTGAATGACATTCTCAAACAAAAAGCAGAAGAAGCATCAGATTCCGCCAACAAGAACCTAGACATAAAGAATGATTGTGTTTTCTACACAGATTTACATTACTGGCAATTCAACGGACTTAGCTTCACTTTCAAATACATCTATTATAATATGTATGTGTTTGTTGAAGTTTACGTAGGATCTGACAATAATATACCAGAAGGGTATACTGTACGATTCTGTTTAGATGATTTCGAGGGCAACTACATGGAAACACCGAAATTTAAAATATCCAATCAGAAGGCTCAAACTACGCAAAAAGTAGGCACATTTCAGTATGTAAAAGACAAGAACTATAGGATGTTCATCAAAGTCTTTCATAATGACAACATTATAGAAACAGCCCAATTACCTTAGCTTTTGTGGCCTAATCTGAGTTTTTTCATTTTAGGCACTTCATCTATATCTGTTGGATTTCAATTCTTTTGCCCATGAAGACTACAAGTAGTTTCATACTAACTTTAGCAACCTTTGCCCGCATATGTAGCTGGCAAAGCAACGTCTATGCACAAAGAACAGACATTGAGAAACGCTTGTCCACCGCTCCTGTGCAGGAGAAGCCGTACCTGCACCTGGACAACAACTGCTACTTCTTAGGCGACACGATTTGGTATAAGGCATACTTGGTGGAGGCGGGCAACCTACGACCGACGGCGGAGAGCCGCATCCTCTATGTGGAACTGGTGGATCCTGAGGGGCATATCGTAGAGCGGCATCGGCAATACATCGGGCGGCCCGATGCCGACCATGGCAACTTCGCCTTACCCGACACGCTCCACTCAGGCTATTATGAGCTCAGGGCCTACACCCGATGGATGATGAACTTCTGCGTGACCGAGCGCCCCTACAACCGCAAGGACCGCGAACTGTTTTATAATCGGCAGATGGCCAAGGACTTCTTCCGCGACTACGGCACAGTATGGTCGCGCGTGATAGCCGTGTATGAGCGTCCCGAGAAAGCGGGCGACTACAGCGACCGTCAAATGATACCACGCCCCAGACAACGGGCCATCAAACCCAAGAAGCCGAGCCTTAACGTCAAGTTTTACCCAGAAGGCGGCAACTTGATCGCTGGCACACGATGTCGGGTAGCCTTCGAGGCTCTCAACGAAGAAGGCGAGTCTGTGAACATCACAGGCAGGGTGGACGGACAAGACATTCGAGCCGACTTCATGGGACGCGGGGTCTTCGACTATGATGTCCCCAAGGAAGGAAAACCACAGGCAACGTTTGGCTATCAAGGCGAGAACTATCGCTTTGCGCTGCCTGGCATCCAGCCGAAAGGACTCACCTTCCGCGTCAGCGAGAACGACGTAGCGCTACAAGGCCAAGGACTCTCGACAAGACGCCTCAAGGCGGCCTTCCTCACCAGGGGCGTGCTGCGTAGCCTTCTGGATGTGTCGCTGGACACCAAAGGCGAAGGCACGCTTCATTTCGACAGAAGCCAACTGCCCACGGGCGTATGCGACCTCGTTGTCTACGACGAGAAGGGCAATGTGCTGGCCGACCGTCTGTTTTTCGTCAACAGCCATGACTACGACCAGCGCCGCATCACAATTGAGGGCACAAAATCCCAGTACCAGTTATACGAGAAGGCCGACTTGACGCTGAAGGCACCAAGAGATGTGCGGACGCTCAGCGTGGCCATACGCGACCAACGGGGCGTGGACGCGTCGTACGACAGTGGCACCCTGCTTACCGACATGTTGCTCACCAGCGACATCCAGGGGTTTGTGGCGCAGCCCGATTATTATTTTGAGCGAGACGACAGCCTGCACCGCGCTCGTCTTGACGTGTTGCTGATGGTGCAGGGCTGGCGGCGTTACGACTTTAAGGAAATGACAGATGGCAAGCCACTGCGCTACCATCCTGAGAAGAACATCGAGACAGACGGCGCTGTCTACAAGGCTCCCGTCGTCGACCCTATTGAGCCCGATGAGCTGCCCCTTTGGCGAGACGGCGTCTTCGGGTGGACCTTTGATGAAGTTGCCAACACAGCAAACCTTCCAGCATTTAAGAGTTGGTTAGTCACAGGAAAAATGGTAGGAGAACAGGGTGCTTTGGCTGAAAAGGAGCGCGGTGTGTTGCTATCACAAGCCAATCTGGAAAGCAAACCGGGAAACGGCTCATCTGAAGACACGCAAGACTACACCACTGGTGAAGAGCAAGAGCAGGATGTGGAGAGAGATAATGGCTTCAACCACCCTGGACTGAAACACGAGGTCACCATAGAGGGCGAGATGACACTCTCTGGTACCAAGGGAGAAAAGTCGACACCCTTCACGATACAAACCACGAATGGCGGGCAGTTTCATTTTCAGATGACACCTTTCTGGGGAGAAGGACGCCTGTTGCTGAGTGCCCACAAGCAGGACATCAGCACCGAGGAATGGCATGCCAACCGTACGAAGGACATCTTCGACGAGGAAGCGTGGCCCGACTACTACGTCAAGCTCGACCTGTTCCACCCCGTCTTTGCGCGGAAATACTCCTGGTATGAGACCCACCACCCTACCGCAAACCAACAGGCCAGGACGACGACGCACTCCGGGACGACAGCCGATGATACTGGCATCACTCTGCCACAGGTAAGCGTGAAAGGACGGCGGCGCCACAGCAAGCAGGCCATCGCCTGGGACAAACCTGTCTGCCAGTATGACACCGAACAGCTCTACAACCTGGCCACCGACTACGGCCTGTCGTATGGTAAGGTCAACTTCAGGCGCCTGCCCTATCAGCTGAGCGTGCTGCTCTTCGGCAATTATGGCACCACGTGGACATTCAACGTGGAGGGGCGCCTCGACGGCGTGCTCTTTTACCGAAGCTTCGACACTGGAAGGACAAAGATGATGGAGGCCCCCATGAACCGCAGCAACTACAGCATTTACAAGGACCTTTTCCTGCGCCGACAACAAACGGTCAAATTCTACACGGATTTTGACCTTCGCAACTGCGACCGCTACATGGAGATGAGCAGCCAAGTGGCCGATGTCACCCTGGATTTCGAGACCATCCCCAACGACGGCACACGCTACACCATGCGCGACCGCAGCCTCGTTCTGCCTGGCATCACCGAACCCGACGAATACTACCACCCGGACTACAGTCATCGGCAGTTGCCCCAGCACGCAGATTACCGGCGCACGCTCTACTGGAATCCCAACCTGAGGACAGGACCAACGAGCAAGGCACACGCCGAGTTCTATAACAACAGCTTGACCACCCGTGTGCAGGTCAGCGCCATGGGGGTGGGAACCTTAGGCCCTGCCTGCAACTAAAAAAGAACCTTCATGAAAAAACACATCATTCTCATGGTCATGTGGCTATGCGTCATCGTACAAGCCTGCGCACAGAATATCTACACGGCACGCGTGGTGGACGAAAGCAGCGGTGCCGCCTTGCCCATGGCAAGCGTCTACATCAGCTCCTCCCACTCCACCATCACCAACCAGGAAGGCGACTTCTCCATCGAGGCCCGTCCCGAAGACGTGCTCCGCATCTCCTATGTGGGATACAACGCCAAGAGCGTCAAGGCCTGCGACCTGCGACGCAAGGTGGCGCTGAAGCCATACACCCGAATGCTGAAAGAGGTGATAGTCACACCCATCGATGTCATCGGGGTGCTCAAAAAACTGGTGAACAAGCTCAACGACGAGTTCAGCAAGTATGGGGGCAAGCAGTCCAACTACTTCTACCGTCAGGTGTCGCAAAACGACACCACCTACAACGAGCTTATCGAGGCTTTCTTCCGAACCAAGTCGGATATCGCCCTGCGCGACTTCATGCTCACCACAGGGCGCTATGGCAACATCGAGAGCGGCGACACGCTGAAGCCCTTCTATAAGTTTCGCGACTATTACCTAACATCCTGCATTGCGCCGCAACTACCCGTGTCGGGCATTTGGAGACAGCTCTATACCCCATTGCCATACGAGTGGATTAAAAAGTATTATGACGCCCGATATGACCTGTCGTACGCCATTCTTCAAGGCGAAGACAGCACGCGCATCCTTATGGTGCAGTTTGACCTGCCATCAGACTGGGTAAAAGCCAACGGAGAGCGCATGACGCCCGAAGAAGTGGCATCTGTCATGCCACCCACTCTGACAGGACGACTGATGATTGACATGGATAAGCTGCGCCTGCTCTCATTTCGGGGCATGGTACGCAACCAGCTGGTGAAAACACGTTACAGGAACACCCAACGCATCGCATATAGCAAGCGCAACATCGAGGTTCAGATGACTTACACACACAACCGAGGCTTCGACGAAGTAGCCACCATCGGCACGCGCATGGTGGTCAATCGGGGGTCCAACGACTATGGTGGAGTCTACTGGAGCACGATGTTCAACATTGGCGACTACGACATCGGCGAAGGCATCTCCACCCGCTGGGAGGACATCTATTATGCCCTGCGCGAACGGGGCAACGACGACGCGTTTCGCAAGCATTATAAAATCGTGAAAACCACATCGACAGAAGAAGCCATCATCAAGAAGTTTGAGCGCGACGACTGTTTTGGAAGCTTCATCCGGTAACGCACGCAGCATCGGGACAACACGTCCTCTCGTCAAAGCCGCTGACGACAAAAAAGAAACAAATTCGCCTAAAAACAAAAAAAGCAGAGCAAAAGTTTGGTGGAAAGGGAAATAATGCTTACCTTTGCAACCGCTTAAAAGAAGCAGGTTAGGGTACCTTGTCCGAACGGTCAGGTAACGGTCTGCAAAACCGTTCAAGGCGGTTCGACTCCGCCAGGTACCTCCAAGAGAGAAATATTGCAATTGCAATGTTTCTCTTTTTTGTTTTTCCGCCCAATCCACAAACACGCGGCAAGCCTGGCAGGCAATCCTAAACTCAAACGGAAATGGGCACAGCCTTCAGAACGATCACATCAGCAAAAGGAAACTGCAACAAAAAGCAACAACAGGAAGCAGAAACAAGCGGGGCCGTGAAAGGATTTGCTCCTTTCACGGCCCCACTTATTTATATGCGAGTGTATTTACTTCTTCAGGTGCTCCACAAACCAATTGGTAATCTGGCGCAACAGATGGTTGCGGGTGTTACCGCCAAAGATGCTGTGATTGCGATTGGTATAAAGCACCTCCTTGAAATCCTTGTCGGCCTGCACCAGCGCCTCGGAATACTCGAACGTGTTCTGAGGATGCACATTGTCATCGGCGGCGCCATGACAGATGAGCAGCGATCCACTGAGCTTGTCGGCGCGCGAGATGGCACAGTCGGCATAGCCTGTGGGGTTCTCCTTGGGCGTGCGCATATAGCGCTCGGTATAGACCGTGTCGTAGAAGCGGTAGCTCGTCGGGGGAGCCACAGCCACACCCGCCTTGAAGACCGGACGGCCCTCACTCATGCTCATCAGCGTGCAATAGCCACCGTAAGACCATCCCCAGATGCCGATGTTGGCCTTGTCCACATAGGGCAACGAACCCAGGTAGAGAGCGGTCTCCACTTGGTCCTTGGCCTCCAGGTTGCCCAGGTGCTGATAGGTGCACTTCTCAAACTCAGCGCCACGGCCACCCGTGCCGCGACCGTCCACGCAGGCCACAATGAAACCCTGCTGGGCGAGATACTGGTCATAGGCACAGCCTTGGCCCATGGAACCGGCATTCCATGAGTTGACCACTTGCTGGTTGCCGGGGCCACTATACTGGAACATGATGACGGGATACTTCTTGTTGGGATCGAAGTCGGCAGGCTTCACCATCCAGCCATCGAGCTTCACGCCCTCGGAGGTGGTGAAGGTGAACATCTCCTTCTTCGTCCAACCATACTGGCGGGTCTTGTCCTTCAGCTCCTTGTTGTCGAGATGCGTGGCTATCACCTTGCCCTGATTGTTGCGCGTGGTGTAGACATAGGGGTTGTTGATGTCGCTCCAGGTATTGACGAAGTACTTATAGTCGCCAGAGAAGATGGCGTCGTTCCATCCCTCCTGGTTGGTCAGTCGGTCGGTCTTGCCATTCTTGTGGGTCACCAGGATCTGCCGGTCGTGCGGATTGAGCGAAGCGGCCTGGTAATACACGTCGCCCGTCTTCTCGTCATATCCGTAAACGCTGGTGATGTCGTAATTGCCCGCTCCTATCTTGCGGAGCAGCTTGCCGTTCTGGTCATAGAGGTAGAGATGCATGAAGCCGTCGCGGTCAGAAGGCATCAGGATATAGTCCTTGCCGACACGGATGGCCTCCATGGCCTCTTCCTTGATATACTTGGCCACGCTCTCCTTGATGAGAAGCTGCGAGAGGGTGCTGCGCGGGTTGACCGTATAAAGGTTGAGCACGTCCTGATGGCGGTTCATGGTGTAGACGAGAATCTTGTCAGCATTGTCCGTGGGCAGGATGCGCGGCATGTAGCCGTCAGCGTCAAGAGGCACCTGCAGCTGCTGCGTCTTGTGGCTCTTGATGTCGTAGCTCCATGCCGACACCTTCGAGTTGTCCTCGCCCGCCTTCGGATACTTGTAACTGTAGCTGCCGGGATAGACCTCATACTCCTTGCGCTCGGGGCTCATACCCTTGAAGAGTTGCAAGGAATACTCCTTGACTTTCGATTCGTCGTACTTGAGCCAGCAGAGCATCGTGCCGTCGGCATTGAAGGTCAGGGCGCTATTGAACGAGAACTCTTCCTCGTTCACCCAGTCGGGCACGCCGTTGATGATCTCGTTGAACTTGCCGTCCTTGGTGACCTGGCTCTCGCTGTTGTCATAGAGCAACTTCACCAGGAAGATGTTGTTGTCGCGCATGAACGCCACCTGCGTGCCGTCGGGCGACCACACGGGCATCTCCTGCGGACCACCTGTGGACAGGCGCTCCAACTTGCGCGTACCGACCGTATAGATATAGAACTCAGCCTTGTAAGACCGGCGGTAAATCATCTGCGTGTTGGTGCGGATGAGCATGCGCTTGCCATCCGGGGCCATCATGTAGCCGTCAAAGGCACTGATCTTCTCGCCCTGCGTGTTGTTGACATCAAAGAGCACACCGGTTTTCTTTCCTGTCTTAAAGGAGTACTGCACAATCTGCTTGCCGTCTTGAGAGATTTGCGCATACTGGTCGGTGCCGGCCAGCGGATCGATGCCGCTGATGCGTCGGGCTGAAAACTCGCCCTGCGTCAAGCGCTTCAAGTCCATCTTGTCAGAGGCCCATGAGCCCGTCACCGCGAGCAAGGCCACCAAGCACATCATCATGATTCTTTTCATTTTCCTATAGATTTTATAATCAATTTGTTGCAAAGTTAACCATATTTTGATAAATTTGCATGCTGTTTTCCCATTTTTTCCAATTATAATTCATTCGACCATTCGACCATTCGACAAGCATTGATGTTCTACAAGGATTATAGCCACTGGATACGCGAGAAGTTTCCTTGTCGCGTGCAGAAGATTTCCGTCGACGCAGGGTTCAGTTGTCCCAACCGTGACGGGCGCCTCTCGTCAGGCGGTTGCGCTTTCTGCGACAACAAGACTTTCAACCCTGCCTATTGCGACAGCCGAAAGTCTATCACACGCCAACTCGAAGAGGGCAAAGCTTTCTTTGCCAAGAAATATCCGGAGATGAAATACCTCGCTTACTTCCAGGCTTATTCCAACACCTACGGCCCCCTTGAGGAACTGAAAGCGAAGTATGAGGAGGCTTTGGCGGTGAGCGACGTGGTGGGCCTGGTCATTGGCACGCGCCCTGACTGTGTGAGCGACGCGGTGCTCGATTACCTGGGAGAGCTGAGCCGCCGCACGTTCCTGATTGTGGAATACGGCATTGAGTCGGCCAATGACGACACGCTGAGACGCATCAACCGGCATCACTCCTTTGCCTGCTCGCAACAAGCCATCATCAAGGCGCACCAAAAGGGCATCACGACCTGCGGCCACATCATCCTCGGACTGCCAGGCGAGGACGAGCGTGAGATGCTGCGACAAGCCTCCATCATTTCCGACTTGCCCCTCGACATTCTCAAACTTCACCAGTTGCAGATCATCAAGGGAACGCCCTTGGCCCGGGAATACGAAGCACATCCCTTCCCCGTTCTGTCAGCAGAAGCGTATGTGGACCTGGTGATACGTTACGTTTCGCAATTGCGAAGCGACATCGTCCTGGAACGGTTTGTGAGCCAGAGTCCTCCCGACATGGTGCTGGCGCCCAAGTGGGGACTGAAGAATCATGAGTTCACAGACCTGCTCAACAAGCGCATCCGCGAACTGGGCCTCACGAGATAGGGTCAATAAATCTTGCTGTAATCGTCAGAGGACAGCAGCGCATCCACCGTGACCTTCGGGTTGCGGCGCATGTAGCGGTCAATGATGTTGACGAAATCCGTATCGAAGCACTTTTCACCCAAGGCTTTGTTGACCACCCACATCACCTTGCCCATGTGGAGGTCCTTCTCCATTTGTGTGCGGTGATCATAATTGGACATGGGATAAAGGCTCAACAGGTAGAAGATGACGGCATCGGGCACAATATAGTTTCGGCCCATGGTGTTCAACTGCTCGGGCGAATAGCCATAACGCTTGTAGAGCGGATACTTGGGCCCCATGTACTTGTCGAGTGAGATTCCTATCTCCTTGTCGCCCACCACGATGCTTTGGTCCAAGGCGCCTATCTGCGCATAGATGCGTGGCAAAGGCATGGAGGGCAGCCACTCTTGCAATTGCCCGAACGTCTTGCGGAAGCCCTCATTGAGGTCATCCATGTTGGCATACTCCGACTCCGCATCATTGATGAGCGTTTGCAGGGTGGAATCTTGATAGAAACGGAGAAACTTCTCGTTGATGTTGTGGTCACTCACGTCGCCTATCTGCAACATCTTCTCCACCAGGGTGCGTGTCTCAATGGGATACTCCGTGTTCATCTGCTGCAAAGCGGAGAAATCGCCTGTGATCAGGTAACGACTCTGCAACCGGTCATATCGCTCCACGCAGATATGGCTGGCATCCTGGTCGTCATCGTTGGGTCTCAACTTGAACTCGCAAGCCGAGCACAAGAGGAGCAACATCAACAATATGTAGGAGATTTTTCGCACGCTATCCTTTATTATTTAACCGCAAAATTACTAAAAAACATTTTAAAACCGCAAACTTTAAGCTAAAAATATTAAAAATAACGGGATAAATCCATGCAATACGTTTATTTTTCTAAAAATAATCATAAGAAAAGTTATTCACACGCCTTCATAGGCGAATAATTGGTAAATTTGTTATGGAATAGTCAAGCCCTCAAATCATGAAACACGCCATTGCCTTTTTCGTTTCGCTTTTCGTCAGTCTCTGTGCACGGGGACAGGAAATACACTTGTCAGTCTCAAGCGACGTGGCACAGGAGCAAGCGCCTGTCACGCTGAACCTGCTGGCACATCCGTCGGCGAGAAGCGCCACGGTACTCGTCAACGGAAAGGAAGTGCCGTGCCAGCTGGATGACCTTGACGACGACGGGCGATACGACGAACTGGCTTTTCTGACCGACATTGACAAAGGGGAGAAACAACAGGTGGTCATACACCTTTCACCCGAGGAGCGACAAACACCCTACCCCGCACGCACCTATGCAGAAATGGTGCTACGCAATCCCAAGGTGAAAGAGAAGAACAAGCATGACATTTACCTATCGGCCATCACCTTAGACGCCACAACCAAGAACCCGTTCTTGGTGTTGCATCACCACGGAGTGGCATTTGAGAACGAGCTGGTCGCCATGAGGATCTACATGGACGAGCGCCAGACGGTCGACCTCTACGGAAAGTACCACAAGGGGCTGGAACTCCACGACACGCAGTTCTACACCTCCAAGACGCAAAAGGAGCAAGGCTATGGCGATGACATACTGTGGGTGGGCAACACGTTTGGCCTGGGCACCCTACGCGGCTGGAACGGGATGAGCCCCACCATGGTCAGCCCGGTGAAGCGGCGCTCGCAGCGCATCGTTTGCATGGGGCCCGTGCGCACCATCGTGGAGGTGGCAGACAAGGGGTGGCAACGCACGCCCGACACCGATCCCATCGACATGATCCAGCGATACACCCTCTATGCGGGCCACAGGGACGTGGAGGTGGAGGTGACCTTTGGCCAAGACCTCTCGTCATCGCTCTTCTCCACAGGAATCGTCAATGTGAAGGGGTCTGAAGAATATTCCGACAAAGAAGGGCTACGCGGATGCTGGGGAACCGACTGGCCCGCAACCGACACCCTCAACTGGAAACGGGAGACCGTGGGACTGGGCATCTTCATTCCCAAGAAATACAGGGACAGGGAATGGCCCGCCAACAATGACAACTACCTTCTCACCATCAGGCCCGACGGTCGCCAGCTACGTTACCACTTGACCTACACCAGCGCCAACGAGGATTTCGGCTTCCACTCGGCCAAGACCTGGTTCGCCTTTCTGAAAGATTGGAAAAAGCGCTTGACGCATCCCGTCAAGGTTCAAGTGATACCATAAGCCTCATCACACACGGCCCATCAAGGGCCAAGACCCAACTGGCACCCCAATGGTCATGCGGCATACAGCCGCCAACCATTGAGATGCCAGAGAGTGTCATCGGCTGACTTACGGAGGGCTTTCCTACAGGTTCACCTCCACAGCCTTTCCGTTGTATTCCACCGTACGGGTCGTCTTCATCGGCTGGTTGCCGGCACCACTGTCAGGGCCGACCAGCACAACATGGAACTTGCGGTTCTGCAACATACCCTTGAAGCTACCCTTGCGAGGAGCGATGCTCAATGTGCGTCTTGCCTCATCCCAAGAGAACAGGATCTCGGAGAACTTGCCCTTTTCGTAATTGTAGTTGTCACCCTCGTCCTCGTAGAGCACGAACGTGCCGTCGGCACCTGGATACACGCGAATCTCCAACTCATCCCAGGGTTTCTCTGAGCTATACTGCACCTCAGGACCGAAAGGCAAGATGGTGCCAGCCTTGACGAAGACCGGCATGATGTCGATAGGACAAAGACGCTGCACGTCCTGCCCTCCCTCATACTGGGCATTGTTCCAGAAATCATACCACTTGTTGCCCTTAGGCAAATACACGTTCACCGGTGCCGCCGCTTTCTTCACGTCGGGATAGATGGTGTGTCCCTTTTTCTCGTTGTCCTTCCACGTGTACATCGGGTCGGTGACAGGCTTCACCAGAAGGCTACGGCCGAAGAGGTACTCATCGTTCAGGCGAGATGCCTTCTTGTCGTGGGCATAATCCATCACCAAGGCGCGCATCATGGTACCGCTGTTCTGCACACAGTCGCCAGCCGCACTATATATATAAGGTAAGAGACGATAACGCAGCTTGATGGCCATGAGGATGGCATCGTAGGCCCAGTCGCCTTGCTTGCCAAACTCATACAGCTCGCTCACCATCGGTGAAGAGCAATGGTTGCGCATCAGCGGCATGAAAGTGCCCCATTGCATCCAGCGGGTCTGCAACTCCTGAAGGGCAGGGTTCTTGGGATTCTGCTCAAACTCCCAATAGAAAAAGCCGCCCAGGTCGGTGTTCCAGAAAGGAATGCCGCAAAGGCTGTAGTTCAAGCCTGACGGCACCTGCGTCTTCATCTCCTTCCAGGAGGCGTTGACATCACCGCTCCATGAGAACGAGCCATAATGCTGGAGGCCGAAACTTCCACTTCGGGTCATCTGCAAGGCACGCTTCTCGTTGCCGTTCTTCATGGCACGCTGATGTTCGTAGATGCTCTTGTTGTGGAGCAACGGGAAAGCGTTCTTCACGCTGAGCCACGAACCGTCGAAGGTCTGGTAATTCTCATCACCAGGCTTCTCAAAGTGGTCAGGCTCCGTGGAGTCGGTCCACCAGGCGTCAAATCCCATGTTGTAGAGATTCGTGAGATACTTCCAATAGATGTCGCGTGCCTTCGGATTGAACACATCGTATGGCATCACGCCATTGTTTCTTGGCCACGTGTCGAATGGCAGAAGAGCATTGATTTTCTTCAACTCACGATACTGGTCTGTCCAGGGACCGAAGTTCGCCCAGATGGAAATCATCAGATGGGCATTGTTACGGTGTACATACTTCACCATCTCCTCCGGGCTCTTCAGCCGAGGCTCGCTCTGCGCCTTCATGTTCTTCATATCGCCAGGCAGGTACTTGGCATAGGCAGGGTCGCCTACCTTATTTATATAGTAAGGGTTTTGGAATTTCATGGCATTCCAATTGGAGTCGCACCCCCAGTACTGCCAATCCTGCACGATGGCGTCTGTCGGAATCTTCAGCTCACGATACTTGTCGAGCACACCTGCCAGCTCATCGCTGGTCTTGTAGCGCTCACGACACTGCCAGAAACCCATCGCCCACTTCGGGAACAGGGTCGCCTGTCCCGTCAGCTCTCGGATGCTGGCGATGACACCGTCCTGTGTGCCATCCTTGTACATGAAGTAATAGTCGGCACAAGAGCCCACCTCGCTGGTAAAGGAAGTGGCATTGTCCTTGTCATCGAAGTAGGTCTTGCCCGCGTTGTCCCAATAGACACCGTATCCCTTCTCACTTGTAAAATACGGGATGGCGATATAAGTGTTGTGATTCCAGAGTTCGACATGGCGTCCGCGTTGGTTCATGTGGGTGTCGCGGAGCTGGCCCAAGCCATAGACCGCCTCGTCGTCCGCCAATCGGAAACTCTGCTTGACACGATACATACCCTTGTTGGCCGCATCATGGCGCTCGTCGAGGGCGGTCTTCGTATCCGACAGGAGTGGCTGCCCGTCGTGTGAAAGGAAAGTGATCTCACCCGACTTCTGGTTGAGCTCGATGGTGAAGAAAGCAGACTGCATGCTGACCACATCGCCCTTTTCCTGCATGGCCACACCTTTCACCTGCAGAGGTTTCAAGATGACGGAATAACTTTTCTTCCGCTTGGCGACATCGGGCGAAGCAGACTTGATGACGCGGACGATGGAAGGGGAATAAAACTGGATGGTAACCGTTTGGTCTCCCACCTGGCGGACAATGGAGGAGAGTGCCGTTTGGGGAGACTGCACGCTGGCCACCTGGTTGCCATGGGCGTAGGCTTCGGTAGAAACGCCTGCCATGGCGATGCCCATGAGGGCAATGATTGATAAATTCTTTAGCATACCTCGTTTAAATGTTATTAGGTTTCTATTCGTACTCTTGTTTCTGCCGCAAAGGTAATGCAAAGGGGATAAACAGGCATAAAACAAATGAAGATTCGATTGTCTCATTTGTTGAATTATGGGCGCAAAGCCCTTTATACTGGGGCATTTAAAGCCTGAAGACGGTCCTACTTGTATTCAGAAGGCGGAACACCATACACTTTCTTGAAGCATTTGGCGAAATAACTCGGAGAGGCAAAACCTGTGCTTTCGGCTATCTCATTGACCGTCATCCGGCCTTCCTTCAGCAAGGCAGCGGCACGCTGCAGGCGCACATTGCGCATGAATGTCACAGGCGTGGTGTCCGACAGGCTTTTCAGTTTCTTGTAAAGTCCGGTCCGCTCCATGCAGAGATCGTTGGCAAGTTGCTCCACCCCATATTCACTTTCGCCCAAATGCTGTTCCACCAGCATACGCGCTTTTGCGATGAATTCGGGTTCAGCCTCTTCCACAGCCGGTGCAAGCTCTTCGCGGGTTGCCACATTCCCACGCCGTGCCCTTCGCTTCCTCAAGAAAAAGACACCTCCTCCTAAAGCCATCAGTGTCACGACAGCAAAGGCCATGACGCCTCTTCCCGATTGCCACCATGGCTTGTCCATCGTGAAAAACAGCCCCAACATCGGCGACACATAGATGAGGCCATCATTGTAAGTTCCCAACCAGATGGCTCCGTCGCGATCCCGATACACCGTATTAATGCCCGAAACGAGCGACTTGCCGTCGGGCAACGACAATTTGCTCACCTCTTGTGGCGTATTGCCCACTTGGAAGTCAAACATCAAGTAACCATGCTGGCTGCTTATCAGAGCCTGGCGATCGGATGACATGTTCAGTGTATGCAGGACGTAGTCACATTCAAAGAGCTTGACGTACCTCCTGCTTGCCGGGTCAAAGTGTAAAAAGACAGAAACCGCACTCTGCTTCTTGACATCATGTCCCGTTCGAATCTGATAGAATTGCCCACTTGGTGTCTTGACGACAAGTGAAGTGGACTGGAACTTGCGAGCTTCGGCCGGCGAATAGGCCCTTGCCGTATAAACCAACTCGCAGTCTCTGAATGACGCAACCAATCCCGAAGCGTGAAAAGTATAGAGGCACTTGCCTTCGACATCCAAATCCTGCAAGCCGCCCCACGCTTTCCTGAGGGTCACGCGATGTCCGTCAGCAACGTTGAGAACGACATTTCCCCTCACGACCCAAACATTTCCGCTGCTGTCCACATAGAGGTCTTGGATGTTGCCTCTTGGGTCGTTGCCAGCCAGAGAGTCCAGGGGATGAAGCACTGGCGTATGGGTCTGCAAGTTGATGCAATACACCACACGGTAATCCTTTACCCAAAGTCGGCCTTGGGAGTCGGTGTACATATGTGTAAGCCCGTTGTACCCCTTCAATTCTTGGGCTTGAGCCGCTGACAGCGGAAGAAACAAGAAACGGTTGCCATCGTAGATGTTGACCCCTTTCTTGGTTCTCACCGCCAATCGGTTGTCTGGCAGCTGTATCATCTGCAAGATGTTATTGTCAGACAGTCCTTGACGCGTATTGAGAACATAGAAATAGTCTTCTTTCCCCGTCTTTTGCGCCAAGCAGGGCAACACCCAAGACAAAAGACAGAGAAAGACTGCGGTTATGATAATGGTTCTCCTGTTCATGATCTGTTGTTTCTCACCGTGCGTTGAACCATCGCCATCACTCTCCCACCGCCCATGTCAGCACATAGTCGGCCGTCAGGGCATAACAAACGGGCAGCGACCGCTCTCTCGGCAGATTTTCCACCACCAACGTGCCCTGACCAGCGAGGCCCAAGGACGTCATGCGCATGTCACAGAAAGCCAATCGGTCGTCAGCAAAAAACTTGTAAGTGGTCTCCTTGGCACTCCAGCAGATGAGCTGCGAGCGCAGACTGCCGCTATCCTCGTCCTCACGCATGAAACGCCGTGCGACACGCCCCACACGATCCGACACATACTCTATGTCGACCGCCACCTCATGTTCAGCGGACAACATCAGGGCCGCCCATCCCCGGGTATGGCTCACGCTGATGTGCAACGAGTCCAGAAACGGCTTGCCCGAAGACTCGTGACCGATGACCCAGTCATCGTGTCCCGTCATCTGTCGGAGCAAGGCATAGGTAACCAGCTTCTCCAAGAGCCGGCCACCATGGTAGGCCGTGAGGTCTGCCACCTGCGGCCTGGGCAAGTCGCTCGCTTGCTCCGTGATGCGCCACAGCCCCAACGCCACACCGGGCGAGGGCTCATCAATTCTTAGCAGGGGCATCTTGCGGCTTGTTGTGAACGGTCACCTTCACCCTACTGATGCGTCGGCCCTCGACCGCCATCACCTCAAACGAGTAGCGCTTGTACTCACACTTCTCGTGTATGCTCAGGAAGTCGCCCTTCAATTCGAGCAACAGACCGGCCAAGGTGTCCGCATCGCCCGCCACATCATCAAACTCCTCATCGTCAATCTGGAGGATTTTGCAGAAGTCGCTCAACAGCGTCTTCCCCTCAAAGAGGTAGGTGTTGTAGTTCAACTTGGAATAGAACTTCTCGTCCTCGTCATACTCATCGTTGATTTCTCCCACGATCTCCTCCAGGATATCCTCCAGGGTGACAAGCCCGCTGGTGCCGCCAAACTCGTCGACGACGATGGCGATATGCACCTTGTTGTCCTGGAACTCGCGAAGCAAGGCATCGATTTTCTTGGTCTCTGGCACGAAATAGGGAGGACGGATGAGGCTCTGCCATCTGAAGTTGGACGGCTTGGAGAGATGAGGCAGCAAGTCCTTGATATACAGGATGCCACGAATGTTGTCATCGTTGTCCTGGCAGATGGGTATGCGGCTGTAGTTGTTCTCCGCGATATTGGTCAAGACATCCTGAAAGCTGCTGCGGATGTCAATCGAGACAATGTCTTGCCTGCTGGTCATCACCTCCTTGGCCGTCTCGTCGCCAAAGCGGATGATGCCCTGAAGCATGCTCTGCTCATCCTTGATGTCGTTCTTGTCAGTCAGCTCGAGCGCCTGCTCCAGGTCGTCGACCGAGAGCTGGCGCTTCTCCTTGGGCACCGCCTTCTCGGCAATGACACCACTGGTAATCAGCACCGTCTCGATGGGCCAAAAGACCTTGCGCATCAACATGATGCCTCCCACCGCCCTACGGCAGAAAGCCAAGGGGTTCTGCCGGCTATAGACCTTGGGCATAATCTCACCGTAAAGCAACAGAAGGAAGGTGAGCAAGACCGTGATGCACACAAACTCGAGCCACCGTACCTTGAAGTCAATCAGCGAACCGAAGACATAGTTGCAGAGCATGATGATGGTGACATTCACAAAGTTGTTGAGAATGAGAATCGTTGCCAACGTGCGCTCGGAGTCGTCGCGCAACTTCTGTATGTCGCGATCCTTACCACTTTTCTCAGGATCCAAGTCATCGATGTCCTGGGGTGAAAGACTGAAAAAGGCTATCTCTGAGCCACTTGCGAAGCCCGACAACAAAAGCAACATAGCAGCCAAAACAGCTGCTATGACGATGCCGGGTGTCAAGGGCTTCAACACCAGCCAATCCGTTAATTGGAATAAAAGAAGTGTTTCCAAAATATCTTTTGTTAATCAGAATGGATGCTTTCTCGCCGCAAAGAAAATTCCCGGACGCATCAGAAAGGCAACTTGTCGTCCTTGGGAGGGAACGGATCTTGCTTGGCGGCGGCCTGTCCATCGGACTTGACAGCCGCGTCAGTGCGAGCCTTAGGGGTCAGCATCTCCATGTTCTCCACCAGAATCTCCGTGACGTAGTGGCGCTTGCCCATCTGGTCGTCGAAGGTGGAATAGCGCAAGCGTCCCTCCACATACAACTTGTCACCCTTGTGGACATATTGCTCGACAACCTTGGCCAACTGCCGATAGAACACAAGGTTGTGCCAGTCGGTGCGGTCGGGCACCTGGGTGCCGTTCTTCAAAGTGTATCCACGCTCAGAGGTAGCCAGTGTCACCTTGGCCACCGCCTGGTCCGCGTCATAATAGCGAACGTCGGGATCCTTGCCCACGTTGCCTATCAACATTACCTTATTCATGACCGTGCTTCCTTAATCAGGTTGATAATCGCAGAAAACCGAGGCTTCACTTCCACTGGCCAAGATACTTGAACTTGAAGTTCTTGCCCTTGGCCGACGGGAATTGGCTGCGATAATCCACACGGTCTCGCAAGTGCTCCACGATGCGATTGTAGCAGTCCTGTCCGGAACTGGCCTTGCAGCGCGCCACAAACAATGTGTCGCGGTACTCATGCTTGCCTGTCGCGGGAATCATCACCACGCGCTTGAAGTTGAGCTCGCCCTCATACCATCCGTCCTTCTCTTCGGCCAGCCGATTGACAGCCAAGTCAACAGAGGCTCGTCCCTCCGCCGGCACACGATTGTTGCCCGAACGCAAGGCCTTCTTCTGCTTGAAGTCAAGCATCGTCTCTGCTGCCGTCTTAATAATAATGAAGTAAACGTGGGACCGAACCTTATAGCGCTTGGGGAAGTAAACATCACTCTTCACAAAATCGCGCAAATCAGCTTCAAGCTCGGGTGTCACATGAATGTCATCAATGGTACGGAGGAAATCAAGAGCCTCATCAACATTGGAGACCAGCGTTTCCCGATCAAAGTATCTTAAATATAAATTCATCGAAAGGTTGTGTGTGTTTCAAAAAAAAGAAGGAGCGGCAAACGGGATTCGAACCCGCGACCTCGACCTTGGCAAGGTCGCGCTCTACCAACTGAGCTATTGCCGCAATCTCCAAAATAAACATAATACAAGTGAAGAGGAGGAGACTCGAACTCCCACGACACAATTGTCACTACCCCCTCAAAGTAGCGCGTCTACCAATTCCGCCACCCCTCCAAATGTAAACATTCTGAATAATAGTGCCCAGAACAGGACTCGAACCTGCACGTCGTGAAACACACGCACCTGAAACGTGCGCGTCTACCAATTCCGCCACCTGGGCATTTTCTAAGGCCTCCCTTAGTCTCTTTTTGTTCAAAATGTTGAGCGGAAAACGGGACTCGGACCCGCGACCCCGACCTTGGCAAGG
>DJOV01000004.1 GCA_002437285.1 Prevotella sp. UBA6429
TTAAAAATGACTCTTCCGGAATAGGGAGCGATGGGAACGCTGCTTTGTCCTTGAATGTAAACCGATATAAACCTCAGGGGTGCGGGAAGCCCTGACGGGCTCATGCTGCTGTTTGCGTCCTTGGCCTTGTGAGCAAGCTGCAATTCCATTAGCTTTAGCAATGTAGATGGGCAGAAGGAATGGCAAGGCTTACATGGGTGTAAAGGCTTGGAGATTGCTGAATGGTTGAGATTGAATGCCAAAGAGCCTTATCAATATATAACGCTTTTGCGTAGTATTGTTTACACAATAATTTTTTTGTTCATATAGCATAAAGCTGGAGCCTGTTTGTAGTGATACAAGCAGGCTTTAATAGTACTGCAAAGAAAATCCGTTTCCCGAGTTTTGCAGAAATCCATTCTATTGGTTATCTAAGTTGTATAAAACGCAAAGGTATAAAGTAAAACATCAAGTTCCTTTCGTTATTTTCGAAGAAAAATTTTATTTTTGTGCCAAAATAATGTAATAACAAAGGCAAATAAGGACTTGAACAGAACCTTTGAAAAGGCTTATCAGTGTATAGAAATGTATTACTAAAGTATGCAAGAATTATATAAGACAAAGAACTCGAACGGTGAATATTCCTGTGGAGACATTGGAATTACCTCTGATGAGTGGTACAGGTTATTGCAAGACATCAAGGCAAAGCCATACATTAAGACTTTGCTCTGTTTCTTGCGCGAGCCTGGACATAAATGCTATTGTTCACAATTGGCTGAGAAATATGGCAAAACAGCTCAATACTACAATATCAAGAATACCAAGTTCGCTCAATGGGTACAAAAGAAGCTGGGACGCTTCAAAGTCATCGGCACGGATGGAACAGAAACCTTTTGGTGTGTTACCATGGAAAAAGGTTGGGAAACAAGAAACGGCTTCCAGTGGCAACTTCGAGAAGAGTTGGTCGTAGCCCTACGTAAACTTCTTATGGTACATCTCATTGAGGAAATGCGTCAGTTGCCATCATTCAATACATATGATGAAGAGTACAAATGGGAACTGATAAACAACGCCTCAGGAAAAGAGGAAATTGAAATTGTCAAAGGTCTGTTCAAACAGAATGTTGTGGACAATTATGGCTATGATGACATTTTCAAGATGTTGTGTGAGAAAGTACCCAATGACTTGTCGAAGTGCGTGAATGACCTCTTTGACGAAAGCCAAGAATTGGATGCCAGAATTCACACATTCAAGAAAACGATCAAGGACTTGTATCAAGGAGACAAGAAACGTCTTGCCAATGACGAAAGAACTGCAGCCGCACTTTTGACTTGCAAATTTCCAAACAAATACACTATTTACAAAGATGAAGTGTATCGGCTGATTTGCCAATACTTAGGTTATGATGTTCAAAAGCCCGGGGCAAAATACAGTCACTTTACCTCTATCATCAACTCGTTGGCAAACGAGTACGGTGAGGAGATACAACAGCTGTTTATCAAAGACATTGATAAATATGAGTGTAAACCATTGAACTTGGCCGTGCAAACATTGTTCTGGTGCTTAAAAGATAAGATAAAGGCAGAATTGGTTATGAACAAGCAATTTACATGGATACCATTCTATCAAGAGTTTTCCAAGAAACTTTTGACGTTCCGCAATGACAGGAAACCATTGCTGGATATGATATACGCAAACAGAGATGAACTACGAGCTTCATATTTGCATGATGAGGGCGGTGAAGGCGATCTGCTCTCAGACGTAGATCCATTTACTGTTTTTGGCTTGTTCAACAGACAAATAAAACATGACAGCAGAATTCATTCTACAGAACTGTTCAAAGAGTTCCTGAATATCCATGCTGATGTGCCAAGCGACTTTGAAGGGATTCCAGTATTGAATAATCTGAAATCACAATTCGTCGGATTTAAGACGAACCGTTCAAAAAATGACGTTGAGAATCTATGGGCTTTATATGAGAAAGTTGTTGGAGGTGAAGATTTTGAGAAAGAATATGACAAGGTCATCTACCAATACGGCATAAACGTTAACATTACGATGGCTCTGTTTTGGATTTGTCCTAAAGACTTCTTAGCTTTTGATAAGACAAACCAGTCCTATCTGGAAGAAGAGTATGGAATAACTATCCCGAGCAAAGTACCCACCTACAAGGAATATATTTCAATCGTAGAAGATATAAAGAAGAAAATGACATCAAACGAAATAAAAGAAAATACATTCTATGAGTTGTCCGCAAACGCCAATAATGGTGGAAATGTGGAAACTTCAAGCTACTACGACAATCAAGTGGCAGTATGGAAACGCCGGAAGAACATCGTGCTCTATGGTGCTCCTGGCTCAGGAAAGACATACGATGTGCCGGAGTTTGTCGTTAGGTTGTGTGACCCCAACTTTGATGCCAATCATGCCGAGCGGGATGAGTTGATGAGTAGATATAATCAATTGAAACAGGAGAAAAGAGTGATGTTTACCACCTTCCATCAGTCAATGGATTATGAGGACTGGATAGAGGGATTAAAGCCATCGGTAGAGAATGGGCAGGTGACATATGAAGTACAGCCCGGCATTTTTAAACAACTGTGCGAAGAAGCGAATCGCCCTGTTGTGAAAAACAAGCAAACAGGCATTGCTGAAGATGCTGTTGTCTGGAAAGTTTCTCTTTGTGGAACTGGAGACAACCCTGTAAGAAAGGAATGCATGGAGCACTCTCATATCAGAATAGGATGGGACGGGTATGGTCCTGCCATATCTGACGAAACAGACTGGAGTATGCATAACGGAGAGGGCAAGCAAATTCTGGATGCCTTCATCAATAAGATGAAGGAAGGTGACATCGTAATGAGTTGCTATTCCAGCAAGACGATTGATGCCATTGGTGTGGTTGTGGGAGACTATGAATACAACGACTCCTTCCCTAACTACAAGCGGCTGCGCAAAGTGAATTGGTTGCTGAAAGGCATTGACGAGAATATCGTCGAGATGAACGACGGCAAGTCTATGACATTGGGTACTGTTTATCGCTTGAACTCAATCACCCTTGATAAGGTTAAGCTGCTGTTGGATAAATACAAAACACCTTCCACGATGGATGACAATACGAAGCCATATGTGATGGTGATAGACGAAATGAACCGTGGCAATGTCTCAAACGTATTCGGTGAACTAATCACTTTGCTGGAACCAGATAAACGCAAAGGTTGCAAGAATGCGGAAAGTGTGATTTTGCCCTATTCGAAAACTCCTTTCTTCGTTCCAGACAACGTATATATCATTGCTACAATGAATACGGCAGACCGTTCACTAAATACGCTTGACTATGCCATTAGAAGAAGATTTGCATTCTTGGCCACAAAGCCATACGAACTTGATGTCGATGGTTTCAACAATGAACTTTTCCGAAAAGTGAGCCTTCTCTTTGTCAAGAACTACGATGAGTATGTAGAGGCTAATTATGATCAGTCTATGCTACTGGTTCCTGCAGACACGCTTTCCGATGACTTTAAACCAGAGGATGTTTGGATTGGACACAGCTATTTCTTAATGGAAAATGAAGATGGCGAGGATATAACCCAAGACAGGCTGCTCTACGAGGTAATTCCTTTGTTGGAAGAGTATCTGCAAGACGGTGTGTTGACAACCGATGCACAAAAAACAATTCAAGAACTTTACGAAATCGCAACAGCAGAATGAATCTTATACAACTTCAAGAACAATTGTTGGACAACACATTGATCCAGCATGATACTTCTATCCTTCAACAGCATATGGAGGATGGCCAGGAAGTTGTGTTTGCTGTGAAGCGAGGACGCGAAGACAATGAATTGTGCCTAAAACTCAAAAGAGATGGCGAAGAGATTCGTGCCAATGGTTCATACTTCGTGGGTGTGGACTGGCTAAAGGAACAAGAATTGGCGGTCCAGGTAAGTCCTAAGATGAATGATGGAATGGAAATCGACTATGTCAGGATGCTGAACGACGCATTGTGCGAGTCTGAAAACTTTGACCATCTGAAAGACCTTGTAACAATCATGTTTGATAAACCATCTGTCAAGATTCAGCAGAACAAGGATTTGCTTAGTATCTTCATAGTCACAGAATTTCTCAATGTGCTCCAGCATATTGTGAAGAAGGGACTGAAGAAGGGCTATATTGCAATAGATAAGAACTTGCACTGCAAGGTAAAGGGACATATTCTTGTGGGAAGAAACATCATACGCAACTTAACCAAAGGCAAGGTGACAGATAACATATGTCGCTATCAAATATATGATGTGGACACACAGGAAAATCGCATACTAAAAAAGGCTTTGTTTTTCTGTTCCGATATACTGAGGGTCTATCAACATGCGCTTGATGTGTCTGTGTTACAAAAGAAAATTACATTCATAAAGCCGCATTTCGAAAATGTAGGCTCAAACGTTAGTACCCAAGCCATAAAGAACTTCAAGGGTAATCCTGTTTTCCGCGAGTATAATCTTGCTATAGAGTTTGCACAACTCTTGATGCACCGTTTCAGCTATGACATTACTCTTGCCGGGAGAAAAGAAATCAGCACACCTCCTTTCTGGATTGACATGAGCAAACTCTTTGAACTGTATGTGTACCATCATCTGCGGAATGTCTTTACTGAAAAAGGAGAAGTGCAATATCATGTAAACGCCCACTATCAAGAACTGGACTATTTGCTGCATCCGAAAGAATGGGCAAATCCATATGTGATTGATGCAAAATACAAGCCAAAGTATAAACAACAAGCCAGTATATCTATTGACGATGCACGAGAGGTAGCTGGTTATGCAAGATTAAGTAAGATTTATAACGAGTTGGGACTTGACGAGGATACGGCACCTCCTATAAAATGCCTTATTATATATCCAGATCAGGAGAAAGAGGAAAACTTCGCTTTTACACGAGAGTCAGAACTAAAATTCGACACAGTTGGTGGATATGTAAGGATGTACAAAGTAGGTATACGGTTGCCTGAGATAAATAATATTTGATACAGAAAATTATCAGAATAATCATCACATATGGACTTGTCACGTCACTTTATATTGCTCAACGGCGAGGCAAAGACCTTGCAAATCGACTCAATCGAAAGATTTGGGTCGAATGCCTTTTGTGTGTGCTTCAAGAGACACCCCAAGCCTTATACCTACGGTGCCGACAAGGTCCTTTGGTTAAGCAATCCTGAATGGGTAGATGTAGCCAATAGCAAGGTGTATATTGGCGGCACACAAAAGGTTGACATCCGTGAGGTATGGAAATTCGTTTGTGGCGAGAATGTGTATTGGCGTGTGGTTCATACCAATGGCTACGTGGAGGATGATGCCAATGGCAGAGTGCAAGTGGTTACTTCTTGTTTGAGTGAAGAACGAGCCAAAGACACCTTTATATATATGAAGGACGTGGCGGCTATCAATCCGTTACGCAACGAAGAAACAGGCAATGGACTGCTTGCTGGACTATATGGCAAGGTGAATTTCATAGATGACAAGACGGCAGCGGCTTGTTATCTCAACCCTGACCGACATAAGCCAAGACGACTGAAATATGCAGATTTGATATATCCCTTCGGATGCAATGCCAGCCAAAAGAAAGCAGTGACGTCAGCATTCGAACATCAGATGAGTGTGATACAAGGGCCTCCTGGAACAGGTAAAACACAGACTATCCTGAACATCATTGCCAACATCGTTCGGCAGGGCAAGACAGTCATGGTAGTGTCAAACAACAACTCTGCAACAACAAATGTACAGGAGAAGTTGGAAAAATATGGAGTGTCCTTCATTGTTGCATCTCTCGGCAGCAAAGACAACAAAGAAGCATTCATCGCCAATCAACCAAGTATTCCTGCTGAATTGAAAGACTGGAGTGTTTCTATTGCTGACAGTTTACATATGAAACGTGACTTGCATACTACCTTGCAGCATCTCGACAAAGTGTTTGCTCTTCAAAACGAGAAAGCAGAATTGCTCCATGAACAACAAGCCATTGCATTGGAATGGAAGCACTTTTGTCTGGATAATGGTGTTAGTGAGGATAATGTGCTGTCGCATCGTGCCAATTCCAAACGCATCATCTCCCTTTGGTTGGAATATCAGTCGATTGCTGATGGCGAACAGCCACAACCAATGAGCTGGTTTGCAAAGATGTGGCAACGTATTAAATGGATGTGGATGAAATGGAACTGCCGTTACCGCTTGCATATCAGGCGTGAGTTTAACCGTGTTGACCCCTCTCCACTTATCCATGAATTGCAGACACTTTACTATCTCAACCGCCAACATGAGATTGCAGACCGCATCGACGAAATAAAAAATCAACTCGCCAGCTATGATGCCAAGGGGCTAACCACCACATTGACGGAATTGTCAATGAGCTTGTTCAAGTCTGCATTGGCAAATCACTATGACAAGCATGACCGTCTGAAATTCGCCGATTCAAGAGAGTTGGAATGGCATGGAGATGGTTTATTGGAACAATATCCAGTTGTTCTTAGTACAACATTTTCAGCTCGGTCATGCCTGTTTACAGACAAGCCTTACGACTACATCATTATGGACGAGGCTTCGCAAGTTTCGATAGAGACGGGAGCCTTGGCATTGACTTGTGCCTATAATGCCGTGATTGTGGGCGACACGCTGCAGTTGCCAAACGTGGTGACTGACGATGACAGGCAGAAGTTGGATGTAATCATGAAGCAATACAAGATTGTCGATGGCTATGATTGTGCAAAGAACAGTTTCTTGCAGTCGGTGCTTGATGTGGTGAAGGGTATTCCAGAGACATTGCTTCGTGAGCATTACCGTTGTCATCCACGCATCATCAACTTCTGCAACCAGAAGTTTTATGGTGGCAACCTGCTCATCATGACAGAAGATAACGGTGAGAAGGATGTTCTTTATGCAGAAAAGACAAGCATGGGCAACCACTGCGTGAACCACTACAACCAGCGTGAGATAGATGTGGTGAAGGAAAGCATTTTGCCGAAGTTGCAAAAGTATGAGAGTATTGGCGTGATTACGCCCTACAACCATCAAGTGGAAGCGTTTCATAAGCAACTACCGAATGTGGAGACTGCAACTATACACAAATATCAAGGTCGGGAGAAGGATGCCATCGTATTCAGTGTGGTGGACAACCAAATCTCTGATTTTGCCGATGATGCAAATATGCTGAATGTGGCAGTATCAAGAGCTAAGAAGAAGTTCTGCTTGGTAGTTACTGGCAACGAACAGGAGAAGAAAGGTAACATCATGGACTTGCTCGACTATATAGCCTACAACAACTGTACGGTGACGGAAAGCAAGTTGGCCTCCATTTTCGACTATCTCTATGCGCAATACACCGAACAACGCATGGCTTTCCTTGACAGTCATCCGAAAATATCGGAATATGCATCGGAGAACCTGACATATGCATTGCTTCACGATGTTCTCTCTTCAGAAAACCGTTACAACTGTCTCAATGTACTTTGCCACATACCATTAAGGCAAGTAGTAAAGGATACCTCACTTATGTCGGAGAGCGAGATGAAGTATGCCGCCAATTACAGTACGCATTTGGATTTTCTCATCATCAATCGTGTGAGCAAACAGCCTGTCCTCGCTATTGAGACAGACGGCTACTCATATCACAATGACGATACGGAACAGCATCAACGCGACTTGATGAAAGACCACATACTCAAAAGCTATGGACTTCCTATATTGAGGCTTTCTACCAAAGGAAGTGGCGAACGAGAAAAAGTAACGGAAATGCTAAACCAATTGATACAGAAATAGAACAAAAAAGATAACACAATATGCAACAGATAGATATAAAGAGCCTTGACAAGCACGAGGGGAACAATTTTATTGGACTTCAAGAGATACTAAGGCTGCATCGAGGCTGCTCGGCACGTTTCGGCGGTCATGTATTACGATTGCTGATGGAAAATGGTGATGGTAAGGAGAATGTCGCCTTGTCGCCAGCACGACTGCAAGCGGTGTTGGTGCTGCTTGCCAACTGGACTACGCCGGAAATACGGAAACGGATTCTTGACACGGCGGTTAGTGAAGTGATGAGCACAGAAGAGGCAAATGCCCTCTTTGACTTCTCAAACATAAAACCGTTGCCACATGATGACTTCGTACTCAGAGACGACTACGGTAATCCTATTCCGACGGTTCCTGCCGTTGAACAACAGACAACATTGTGGCATAAAGAGAATTTGACTGTCAACAAGGAGGCTGTTGAGAAGATTAAGAATACCTTCAACGCTTGTACGAAGGCGATAGACTTTGCTGCACCAGAGGCGAAGCAAATCATTGATGAGGATGTATGCAAGGCGACGCATGGTTTCATTGAGCATCTTGATACCCAAATAGACGCTTCGGTCTTGGCAATGTTGGTGGATGTCCTTTATTTCAAGGGAACATGGGATGAAGAGTTCGATGACTACAACACTGCCGAAAGAGTGTTCTATGGGGCAAAAGGCAAACAGAAAGTTCCGACCATGCGCTATACTCGATACTTGGAATATGCAGAAACGGCAACGTACCAAGCCGTGTCACTTCCATATTTTTGTGAGAGTGTCAACCACAAGCGATTTGCCATGCGCATTTACTTGCCGACAGCAAAGCACACAATAGATCATGTGCTTGAAGAAATGTGGAATAGCGAGTACGAGTTCCATACAGAACGAGAAGAAGTAAATCTGTCATTGCCTCGTTTTGGAGTGGAAAACAAGGTCGATGTGAAGTCCCTTTTGTCCAATATGGGATTGGCGTGCATACTGGAGTCAAACGACGTCATACCAGGCTGCATAAGGGACTTGCAAATCTCGGACATTGCACAGCAAGTGAAAATTAAGGTTGACGAATACGGAACCGAAGCGGCAGCTGTGACATTTGATGTAATGGCTGCTGGTTGTCCTGATTTTGAGCGTCCCAAGCCAAAGGTGATGAAGGTGAACAAGCCGTTCCTGTTTGAGATTGTCGAGGAGAGTACAAATATAATTCTTTTCTCGGGAGTGATAAACAATATTGAGTAGCCGGATTCGACAGCTTAGGAATAAGCTGCAAACATCTGACCATTTTCATGCTATAGTCCATTTGTATAGTTGTGTTTGTTTTTCCCAATGCAAGCACCTGGTCTACGCTTATCATAATCACTGAGGCTTTCAGCATACGCTTCTATCTAATTTGTATAAATCCTTCTGAAATTCAATATGTAGCTTTTGTATATGTATTGAATTTCAGAACAGTTTATCAATTGTTTTTATTAATTTTATCGCAGATTTATTGCAGTCTAAAACAAAAAAAACACAACCAGTTGTGTTGCAACTTGTTGTGTCATTATTAGTTGCGGAGGCAGGATTCGAACGTGCGACCTCCAGGTTATGAGCCTGGCGAGCTACCAACTGCTCCACTCCGCGATGTTTTCTCGATGAGGTTTAGCCCTCATTTCTGTTTTGCGAATGCAAAGGTACTGCTATTTTCCGTAACCTCCAAATGTTTTGGCGTTTTTTTTAGAGAAAAGTTCATGTTGGGAGTATTGTCGTACATTTTATCCATTTCTTTTGCTCATTTGGGATAATCTGATTAATTTTGCACACATATATCAGATGTGCAATTTAATCTTGGAGGGAAAAAGATGTCAATCTCGAAGACCAGACAAAAACTTGTGGATGTAGCCCGCCAATTGTTTGCCAAGAATGGAGTGGCGGCAACGACGATGAACGACATAGCTGCGGCTTCAGGCAAGGGGCGCCGAACGCTCTATACCTATTTCAACCGGAAGGAGGATGTCTATTATGCGGTCATTGAGTCTGAGTTAGAACGTCTTAGCGACAAGCTCGACGAGGTGGCTGCCAAGAAGATTCGACCGCAAGACAAGATAATAGAGTTGATATACACCCATCTCAGCATGATTAAAGAGACGGTGGTGCGCAATGGTAACTTGCGCGCCGAGTTCTTCCGTAACATTTGGACTGTGGAGAAGGTGCGCAAGAACTTCGATGAGGATGAGATTGAACTTTTCCGGAAGGTTTATGCCGAAGGGAAAGCTGATGGTGAGTTTGACATAGACAATGTGGATCTTGTGGCCGATATCACTCATTATTGTATCAAGGGCCTCGAGGTGCCGTTTATCTATGGACGCCTGGGACATGGCCTAACTGAAGAGGCCAGCAAACCGCTTGTGGCCAAGGTGGTGTATGGTGCCTTGGGCAAGCATAGTGCGTTGAAATAACAGTGGAAGTCGGTTTTCTGAGATCATCCCTGATCCGCACGACCGCATAGGACCTAAGATTAATTGACGATGGGTTCTATAAATTACCTCACGCCTGGAACATAAACCGAATTAAGCTGCTCACCGCAGAAGGGGCGTGAGCGGCCTATCTCGGTTTATGTTTAAGGTGGGTTCTATAAATTTGCTTTGTCAGATTTTGAGGCTCTTTTCGAGTTCAGGGCGTCAGCGAGTGAGGGAGTATAGCGGGCTATACGACCGAACGAGGTGGCGCCCTGAGCCGAAAAGAGGCCAAAAGATGGCAAAACGTAACCCTTCATTATTTTCGTTTTTATGGTGGTAATTTATAGAACCCACCTTAAATCATTGGTCTTGTCACTCCAAAATCCGGAAGAGCCCTTTTTGTCAGAGAATCCATCCCACGCTATAGGCTATGAGAATGTAGCGCAGCGCCTTTCCGAGGGTAATGCTGGTGAAGGTGATGGGGATGTTGGCGCGCATCAGTCCTAAGACGATGGTGATGGCTGAACCCAGTATGGGCAGGAAAGCGAAAAACGCCATCCATGCGCCGTGTCCGTTCAGAAAGCGTTGCGCCTTGTCGAGATCGCGCTTTTTCACGTGAAGATAACGCTCGATCCAGTCAATTCGTCCCATTCGTCCCACGCCATAGTTGAACATGGAACCGGCGACGTTGCCGATGGTGCCATAGATGACCAGGGGTAGGGGATGGAGACCGGCGGCGAGTAAGGCCAGCATGATGGCCTCACTGCTGAAGGGAAAGAAGCTGCCAGCCAGGAACGCTGCCACCAGCATGCCCCAGTAACCGTAGTCGAGCAGAAGGTGTGTCAGGACATCCATATGTTTGAGACGGTGATGAGTAGGGCAATGATGATGAGGGCAAAGAACGTGATGTTGGACAGTCGCGAATGGGTGAGCGACATGAAGTGTCCGATGAGCGGTGAGACCACCACGATGAGCAACGACAGCATCATGTCGAAGTGCTGTGGTTGCAGGAGAAGCAGCACCATGAAGCACACCTCCAGGGCGATGAACATCTCGAACAGCATGCGTGTGCGAATCTTGTCTTGATAGCTGTATGCCAGGAAATGGGTGGTTCCGATGATGCCGAACAACGTCACGACTGCCAGTGTGAGCAGGCGGTTCCCGTCAATGGATGTGAAGTCGAAGGGCGTATGCCAGTTGGCCAAGGCGGCGAAATGGTCGGCAAATGCCTGTGGATCTCCCGTGTAGAGACAATAAGCCCCCATGAACCAATAAGGCATGGCTATCCCAAGGAGTGAGGCGCAATAGGTGCGCAGGCTTGCAGCCAACACGTTGGTGGCTTGCAGCACCCATAGGATAGGAAGCAGATAGAGTGACTGCACATAGACGATGCTTGCGATGCCCAAGGCAACGTATGCATAAAACACCCATCCCACAGCCCGCTTGTCCTGGTAGGCATGGAAGATAAAGTAAAGGAAGATGATGAAGGACAATTGGGCCACGCTCACGTTGAGCGACTTGAAAAGAAAAGGTGACATGATCATCATTACACCAAATGAGCACGACACCATGCGGCTGTAGATGCGTATGAGCGAATTGGTGTTGTTGAGAAGAACCATCAGCACCGTGGCAGCGCACAACATGGGCAACTGTATCCACGACACTTGTGTGGCGACTTGCAGCATGATGAACATCAAGATGCAATAAATGGCTGTCACAGACAACGACCATCGTGACTGGGCTATTCTGTTTTGAGCGCGTTTGATCATTGCGGTTTTCTTTTGCAGTGGAGCTAACGGCTCCACATCCATCCTTGTTTATGTCGATTGAGAGACAGTGGGGCCGACATGCATGTTGTTGATGCCGGTCTCACTGCTTGATTTTATCCTGAAAATAAGCGGACTGCTTGTCGCAATCCTCCATTAGAGGTCTTGACCGATGTCGCGTCGGAAGTACATGTCCTTGAAGCTGATCTTTTGTGCTTCGGTGAAGCTCTTGCGGAGCGCCTCCTCCTTGTCGCTGCCATAGGAAGAGACAGCCATCACGCGGCCACCGTCGGTGACCACCTGTCCGTCCACGAGCTTTGTGCCGGCATGGAAGACGATGCTGCCCTCCACCTGGTCAAGTCCGCTGATGGGATAGCCCTTCTTATAGGCTTGCGGATACCCGCCGCTGACAAGCATCACACAGACGGCCGCACGGTCGTCAAACTCCACATGTCGCTTGTCAAGGTCACCTTTTGCCACACCTTCGAGCAGGTCCACGAGGTCACTCTTCAGGCGGAGCATCACGGTCTCAGTCTCAGGGTCGCCCATGCGGCAGTTGTATTCGATGACCATAGGTTCTCCCGCCACATTGATGAGGCCGAAGAAGATGAACCCCTTGTAGTCGATACCGTCAGCGGCCAATCCGTCCACCGTGGGGCGTATGATACGGTCCTCCACCTTTTTCATCCACTCCTTGTCAGCAAAGGGGACCGGCGACACGCTGCCCATGCCTCCCGTGTTGAGCCCCGTGTCGTGTTCGCCGATGCGCTTGTAGTCTTTGGCCTCGGGCAAGATCTGGTAGTGCTTGCCATCCGTCAGCACGAAGACTGAGCACTCCACACCGCTGAGAAACTCCTCGATGACCACCTTGGCCGAAGCTTCTCCGAACATACCTCCGAGCATGTCGCGCAATTCCTTCTCAGCCTCTTCGAGTGTGGGCACGATGAGCACGCCCTTGCCTGCGGCCAGTCCGTCGGCCTTCAGCACGTAGGGAGCCTTCAGCGTCTTCAGGAATGCCACGCCCTCCTCGATTGTCGTGCCGTCGAAGGTCTCATAGGCCGCCGTAGGTATGTTGTGCCGCTTCATGAAACCCTTGGCAAAGTCCTTGCTGCCCTCCAGTTCCGCACCTTGCTTGCAGGGGCCTATGACAGGGATGTCGGCCGTTCGGCTATCCTCACGAAAAGCGTCGACGATGCCGTTGACCAGTGGTACCTCAGGGCCGACGACCACCATGTCGATGCCGTTTGCCACGACGAAGTCCTTTTGCTTTTCAAACTCGTTGACGCCGATGGCTACGTTCTCTCCAACGGCTGTCGTTCCGGCATTGCCGGGAGCGATAAACAGTTTGTCGCATTTGTCACTCTGCGCAATCTTCCATGCCATGGCATGTTCGCGCCCTCCGCTTCCTAAGAGCAATATTTTCATGATCTTCCTTGTGTGTTATGAATAGTCCTATGTCAGTTGGTTTCGAGATAACGGTGGATGAGATTGATGATCTCCGTGCGTGTGGGTTCGGGGAACGAGCCGATGCGTGTGGCGTGGCTACCACCCGGCAACACATAGACCTTGATCAGTTTCTTGTCTTTCAGGCACTTCAGTCCAGCCACGCCCGAGGCTCCCCATGGGTCAATGCCGCCATAGATATAGATCATCTTCCGGTCATTGTGCTTGAGCCAGTCGATGGTTTTGTTATAGAGCGCCTTGTCAAACTTCAGTCCGGCAAACTGTTCAGGCAGCATCACTCGGTGCATGTAGTCCTTGGCCGTCTTGATCGACATCCACTTCTTAAACGGCTTGACGTCATAGCCATAGTAACCCAGTTCGCGTGCGGCCTGCACGTTGAATGACAGATAAGGCGTCTGGTCAGAGAAGTAGTTGGGGTCCGTGGTCTTGATGAAGTTGTCGAAGATGTCTTTGTCCGAGGCTTTCGCGTCGGGTATTTGCGCCATGGGCGTGCCCCACTGCCAGATGGCAAACGAATATTCGAGCACGCAATAGTCGTAAATGTCCTCCAGCGGCACGCGGAAGGTGTATCCCTTGCTTTCACAGAACTTCTGGAACATGGGCATCAAACGGGCCTTGCGCTTGAGCACCTCCAACTGGAAGTCCTTGACGTGCTGGCGATTGGCTGCAGTGGACACTTGCCGCTCGATGAACGGCTCATGTCGTCCGTCCTCCAGGCTCTTGTTCAGCGGTGCCACGTAAGGCACCGACAGATCCACATCGTCAGGGAAGAACACGCGATAGAACATGCATGTCTGTCCGCCCTTGCTGATGCCCGTCGCTATCCACTTGCCATTGTAGAGCTGGTGGAATGTCTGGTTGACATGGTGCAAGTCGTAGAGTGAGTTCTCCACGGTCAGGTAGTTCCAGTTGCAGGGCGAAGGTGTCGACTTATCGAAGTAGCGATACTCCACAAAGACGAGGTTGGCGTTGAGCAACTTGGACAGTTCCTCCCGGTAGCCCTCTCTCAAGGCGTAGTTGCAGTCGTAACCTTCGGTGACAAGCACTGTCGGACGGTCGTAGCCCACATGGCAGACAATGACCCGCTGCTTGAACGAGCCCGCCTGGTGGCGGATGGGGTCCACCTCTTGTGTGATGTTGAGCACATACTTGTTGTCGTAAGCTGTGCTTTTCAGTTCTTGCACATCGCTCACGCCGGGCAGGGCCTGCAGTCGTGCCAGCACCTCCTTGTCGGCCGCTTGCGCCAAGAGAGGCATCAAGAGAATGACAAGAAGCAATAGACGTTTAATCTGTTTCATACCTTATTGTTATACTTAGACCGTGAAAGTTTGTTTATTTCAAGTAATCGTCGAAATACTGTGAGATGCGCTCGTGCAGGTGTGTCGACTGGTGCCCGCGCATGTTGTGCGGTTCTCCGGGATAGACGAAGAAGTCGGGTTGCGTGCCGTCCTGTATGCACTGCTTGATGAACGACAGTGAGTGTTGCGGCAGACATACCGGGTCATTGAGGCCGATGATGATCTGCAGTTTTCCTTTCAGGTTCTTGGCCTTGGGTATCAGGCTCGACGACGCGTAGCCCTCTAGGTTGGTCTGTGGCGTGTCCATGTATCGCTCGCCGTACATCACCTCATACCATTTCCAGTCGATGACCGGTCCGCCGGCCACGCCCACCTTGAACACATCCGGATGGGTGGTCATCAGGTTGATGGTCATAAAGCCGCCGAAGCTCCAGCCGTGCACGCCGATGCGGTCAGCATCGACGTAAGGCAGACTCTTCAGGTACTTCACACCCTCCATCTGGTCCTTCACCTCGTTGTCACCGAGGTGGCGGAACGTCACTTGCTCAAACTCCTTGCCACGATGCTCGCTGCCGCGGTTGTCGAGGATGAAGAGCAGGTAGCCCTTCTGCGCCATGTAAGTCTCCCAGGAGCGTGAGCCCCAGTGCCATGAGGCATCCACATTGTGAGCGTGGGGACCGCCATAGACATAGATGATGGTGGGATATTTCTTGTTGGGATCGAAGCCTACAGGCATCACCATGCGGTAATAGAGGTCTGTCTGGCCGTCGGCAGCCTTCAGCGTGCCACTCTTGTACTCGGGCACGTTGTATCCCTTCCATGGGTTGGTGGCGGTGAGATAACGTGTCTTCTTGCCGTTCTCCACGTTGACGATGGCAATGTTGCGAGGCACCGTCGGGGTGGAATACTTGTCGACCACAAACTGGCCCGAAGGGCTCAGCGAGGCCATGTGCCATCCCTGGCCGTTGTCGTCGATGAGCGTGCGCTTGCCGTTGTCGACATTCACGCTGTAAAGGTTGCGCTGTATGAGGTTGCGCTCGTTGCTGGCAATGATGACGCTGTGCCGTTTCTCGTTGAAGCCCACGAGGTCCATCACAACCCACGGGCCGCTCGTGATCTGCTTCAGTTGCTCGCCCTTGGTGTTCATGAGATAGAGATGGTTGAAGCCATCTTTCTGGCTCTGCATGATAAACTTGCTGTGGTCCCACGGCAAGAACACGATGGGGTGCTGTGGCTCCACGTACTTGGCGTCGGTCTCGTGGTAGATGGCACCCTTTTTGTTGCCGGTCTCCGCGTCGTAGGCCACCAGGTAGCAGTCATTCTGGTCGCGGTTGAGCTCAAACATGTAGATGGTCTTGTCGTCGGGGCTCCACGCGATGTTGGTGAAGTATCGGTCGGTGGGGTCGCCGGTCTTGAGCCACACCGTCTTGCCCGTCTTCACGTCATACACGCCGACGGTCACCTTATGGCTGGTCTCCCCAGCCATCGGATATTTCTCGGGAGCCTCCTTGGCTATTCGCGATCCGCTCGTGGGCACCCATGTGGGGTCAGGAATGTCGATGAGGGGGAAATCGGTCACCATGGATTGGTCCATGCGATAGAAAGCCAGCTTGCCACCCAGGTTGCTCCAGAAGAGCCCTCCCGAGATGCCAAACTCGTCGCGGTGCACACTCTGTCCGTAGACGATGTTGCGACTGCCGTCTGTCGTGAGCTGACGCGTCTGTCCGTCGGCTGTCTGCACATAGAGCTGGTCACCCTTCACATAGGCCGTGTTGCGGCTGCCGTAGTTGAAGTCCCAGGCCTGCGCGCCCATGCGGTCTTTGTTCTCGATGGTCCATACCTCCTTGCCCGTCTTCCAGTTGAGCAGTTGCGTGTGCTTGCTGTCGGAGAGCAGTACCAAGGGCTTCTTGGCTTCGGGGAACGACACGCTGAAGAGGCTATGGATGTTGAGCCCACTCTTCGCCTTGATGTCGTCCAGTGAGAAGAGTACGGTTTCCTTGCCCGTCGTCTTGTTGATGAGCTTGCAGTCTTCCGCGTCCGTGCGCACCAGTTCGTCTCCCCACCAGGTGGTCCAGCGGTTCTCGGCTATCATGTTGTGATAGTTGTTGCCGCCGAAGTTGAGGTCTTCGAGTGTGAACTGCTTCAATTCCTGCGCTTGGGTGCTTGTGGCCCCCTGTGTGCACAATGCCGTCACCATGCCCAGCATCACCATGAGTTTGTTAATCTTCATGACCAAACTTGTTCTTGTTGCCGAATTTCCTGTTGCCGCCGAATCGCTTGTCGCCACCTCGGCCCTTGCCAAATGAGTCGCCTCCCTTTCCGAAGCGGTTGCCTCCCTCCTTGCCGAATCGGCCGCCAAAGGACTTGCCTCCCCTCCGGTCGCGGTTATTGCGGTCATCGTCGCCAAAACGCTTGGGCCGGCGGTCGGTGCGCTTGCGGTCATCGTTGGAGAAGACATGGTCGTCAAACTTATGGAAACGGAAGGTGCGGATGTCGCCTTCCTCGTTTGACTCTTCCTGTTCCAGCCGCTGCTTAAACTCGCGGTTCTTCTTGAAGCGGTGCTTCTGCGCCATCTCGCGCTTCTCCTCGTCTGTCTTGACGATGCCGCCTTCCGAGCGGAAGTCCTTCATCTTGCCGTCGAACATGACATACTTGCGGAACTCACATTCCAGGCTACCGTTGAACACGGGTATCTTGATGCTGGGCTTCAGTCCAATCTGGTCAAAGCACTCCTCGCGGTAGCTCAGCACCCACGCCTCGTTGCCAGCAAACTCCTTCTTCAGCTTTTCGCCAATCATCTTATAGGTGCCGAGCAAGTTGGGCGTGGAGATGCGCTCGCCGTAGGGCGGGTTGGTGATCATGAGGCTCTTCTCGCTGGGTCGTGTGAAGTCCTTGAAATCTTGCTGCTTCACGGTGATGACCTTCGACAGTCCGGCGGCCTTCACGTTGAGTATGGCAGTGTTCACGGCCTTCATGTCCACGTCGTAGCCGTAGATGTGGTGTGTGAACTCGCGCTCCTCCGAGTCGTCGTTGTAGATGGCGTCGAAGAGATCCGAGTCGAAGTCGGGCCACTTCTCAAAGGCATATTCCTTGCGGAAGACACCCGGTGATATGTTTTGTGCGATGAGGGCAGCCTCGATGATGAGCGTTCCCGATCCGCACATGGGGTCTATGAAGTCGGTGTCGCCCTTCCACCCCGTCATGAGGATCATGCCTGCGGCCAGCACCTCGTTGAGCGGTGCTTCCACGGTCTCCTGGCGGTAGCCTCTGCGGTGCAGGCTCTCACCGCTGGAGTCGAGGCAGAGCGTAGCGTTGTCCTCGGCGATGTGGATGTGGAGGCGGATGTCAGGGTTGCTGATGGAGATGTTGGGACGGTCGCCCGTCGTCTCGCGAAACTGGTCGACGATGGCATCCTTCACCTTGTAAGACACAAACTTGGAGTTGCGGAACTCATCCGAGTAGACCACCGAGTCGACCACAAACGTTTTTCCCTTTGTGATGTATTGGCTCCAATCGATCTTCTTCACCTCATTATATACGTCTTCTGCCGACCTTGCCTTGAAGTGCTTGATGGGCTTCAGGATGCGGATGGCGGTGTGCAACTGGAAGTTGGCACGGTACATCATCTCTTTGTCGCCTGTGAACGACACCATGCGTCGGCCTATCTGCACATTGTTTGCGCCCAGTTTGGTAAGCTCTTGTGCCAGAACAGGCTCTAAGCCCATGAAAGTCTTGGCGATGAGTTCAAATTCCATTGTCTTATGTTTGTTATGATATTTTTGTTTGTTGTGTTCTTGTCTTTGTCTTTGTGCTGCCGTTCCGCTGCAGTGTGTGTGGTGCCTCGTGCGGTTCACTTCTTGTAGACCTTGGTCTCAGGTGCCATGTCGTCGAGCACCCACGTGTTGGCGCCTACGATGCATCCCCTCCCTATGTGTATGCGTCCCAGCAGGGTGGCGTTGGCGTAGACGATGACATCGTCCTCGATGACGGGGTGTCGGGGTATGCCCTTGATGGGATTGCCGTTTTCATCGAGTGGGAAACTCTTGGCCCCAAGTGTCACTCCCTGGTAGAGCTTCACGTGGTTGCCGATGACGCAAGTCTCGCCGATGACGACGCCTGTGCCGTGGTCTATGGTGAAGTAGCTGCCGATGGTGGCGCCCGGATGGATGTCGATGCCTGTCTCCGAATGGGCCAGCTCGGTCATCATGCGCGGGATGAGGGGCACGCCCAGGAGAGACAGCTCGTGGGCCAACCGATAGCTCGTCAGCGCCTTGATGACAGGATAGCACAGCAGTATCTCGGCGCTGCTCTTGGCCGCCGGGTCGCCATTGTAGGCCGCCTCCACATCCGTGGCCAGCACCTTCCTGATCTTGGGCAGGCGGGCTGTCATCTCGTTGGCCAGTTGGCGTGCTTGCCGTTTCAGCTTGTCCCTGTCCGCTTGCGGCTCACATTCCTCCGTGAAGCACAGGCCAGCGAGTATTTGCTCGGCCAGCAGATGGCAGAGCTTCTCCACCTCCACACCGATCTGGTATTTGATGGTTTGTATGTTGACTTGTGATTTCCCGAAGAAGCCGGGGAAGAGAATGGAACGTGCCAACTGCACTATCTCCTCGAGCACTGTGCTCGACGGCAGTGGGTAGCCTTCCCGATGCTGGTGGAAAAGTCCTTTCAGCGTTTTCGGGTCTGAAAGCTGATCCACGGTGTCTGTCAATAAGTGAGTCGTGTTTTGGGTGCTCATCTTCGGGTTGCAATAAACTTGTGGCAAAGTTACAAAAATATTTAAAAGCAGGAAAGTAAAGCGCTAAAAAACTTTTCCCCTTCCTCTCTACGCGATGCTGTCGAGGAAGAGGATGAGCCTGTTGGTGACGTTGACCGCCGACACGCCCGCATCGAAGTCGAGCGACACGAGGTTGAGCTGCGGATAGTCAGTCTTCAGCCGTTTCTCGATACCCTTCGAGATGACATGGTTGGCGATGCAGCCGAAGGGTTGCAGGCTGGCCACATTGTTGACTCCCTGCTTCACCATGCCGATGATGTCGCTGGGCAATAGCCATCCCTCGCCAAACTGCGCCGCCAATGACACCACACCGTTGACCTCCCGCGCATCGTCGAAGATGTTGGTGAACGGACGGAAGTAGCGGAAGCGTGTGGCCAACTTGTTGATGCGTTTCTCTCGCCGCCAGATGAGGCCGTAGATGGCTTTCACCACGAAGTCGGGCACCTGTGAGCACTTCAGCGCCATGTGCTTCTGTGCGATGACGTTGACAAACTCTTGCAGGAAGAAGGGAGAGAGCAACGCCGGCACCACCTCAAACCCGCGGTCGATGATCTTCTGTGCCAGGAACTGGTGTGCAAAGGGGTTGAACTTCAGGAAGATCTCACCCACGATGCCCACGGCGGGGATGTCCTTGTCTGCCGTGATGTCGTCAAACTCCTGAGCGGCCTGTGCGATGAGGTCCATCAGCTTGTCGGCGTTGTTGTCGAGGATGGGCTGGTTGGCCAGGCGCATGTACTTGTCGCGCAGGGCCACAGCCGCGTTGGCGGCGTTGCCCACAGGCAAGGCGTGCTCAGGCTTGAGGCGCGACACCGAGGCGTGAAACATCTTCGAGATGGCGTCGCCGTAGAGGAAAGTGGTCACGATGATGGCCGCATACTTCACCCACGGTATGTCCATCTCATCGCTTTGCGTGCGGTCTTCCGAGGCGCTGGTCGACACGCCGAGCGTGATGAGCGGCACCTGGCTGAACCCGTTGGCGTCCATGGCTCGCCGTATGAGGGCAGCATAGTTGGTGGCGCGGCACTGGCCGCCCGTCTGGCTCATGGCCACGGATATCTTGTCGGGGTCGTAACGGCCCGACCGCAGCGCCTTGACGATGTCGCCGATGATGAGTGTGGCGGGATAGCATATCTCGTTGTTGGCATATTTCAGTCCGAGCTCGGCACTCTCGGCGTCGCTCATGGGCAGCACCTCCACGTCAAAGCCGATGGTGTGGCAGAGCGAGGTGAGCACGGGCGTCAGGTATTCGGTGAAGTAGGGCGCGAGAATGTGTCGTTTGGCCGCACCCCTCATGGGCCTTGCGGCAAAGGGCTGGAGGGCTGGCTGTGCCTTGGCGACGGTCTGCCCGCGCAGCGACTCGATGAGCGAGCGTACGCGTAGCTTCAGGCTGCCGATGTTGCTCACGTCATCGATCTTGAGCAGGGTGAACGGCTTGCCATGGTTTTGCAGGATGGCGCGCAGCTCGTCTTGTATGAAGGCATCGGGGCCGCAGCCAAACGAGGTCATCTGCACCAGTTGCACATCGCCCGGCTGCTCGGCGCACCATTGCGCCGCCTTGATGATGCGGTTCATGTAGGCCCACTGCCTGACGAGGTAGGTCTCGCCCGTGCCCGTGGTGGTGTCGCCGCGCACGATGTCGTCGGAGATGACGTTCACGCCCAGCGAGGCGATCATCTCCGAGAGCTTGTGCTGGATGAGCGGGTCGGCATGGTAGGGTCGTCCCACGAGCAGTATGGTGAGCCGTCCCTGCCGCCTGCTGTCCTCGAGGATGTCCTGTGCCCGTTGGCGCAGTGCCGTGGCATGGCGTTCCTGTGCCGCCACCGCCTTGTAGAAGGCACGGCGTATGGTGTCCTTGTCCACGCCCAGCCCCTTGAGGTAACGGCTCACTTGCCGGTGGAGCAGCCGCAGGTCGCTGAAGTTGATGACGGGTGAGTCGACACGTTTCTTCAGCGTCATGGCGCTGCGGATGACATCCGAGTAGGCGGCCACGATGGGACAGTTGTAGCTGTTGGTGTTGCGCTCGTCGTCCTGCCGTTCGAGCACCACGTAGGGCATGAAGATGAATGACACGTCACTCTGGTCGAGCTCGTTTATGTGCGCATGCACCAGTTTGGCCGGGAAGCAGATGTTGTCACTCATCACCGTGTGCAGGGCCGCCTCGTAGTGCGGGAAGGTGCTCTCGCTGCTGAGCGTCACCTGCATGCCGGCCTCGGTGAAGAGTGTGAACCAGAAGGGGTAGTCCTCATAGATGTTGAGCGCGCGGGGTATGCCGACGCGCAGTTGGCCCTTGGCCAGCGGCTGCTGCGGGTCGGTGGGCAGGCTGACGCCGGGCCACGGCTGTATCACCTTCTGCTCGAAGATGTTGTGTCCCTTCACAGCGTGGTCGCCCTTGTTGTTGAAGACGCGCTCACACTTGTTGCCCGAGTAGAAGCGGCGATGGCCGCCAAAGTCGTACATTGTCACCGCGCAGTGGTTCTCGCAGCCCTTGCAGCCCAGCAGGCGCGTGTTGTAGGCCGAGAGCGTCAGCAGGTCGCCGATGGTGCGCGTCTCCCTTGTCTCTTCGGAGTTGTGGGCCAGGGCGTGCAGGGCATGGAGCGCGCAGCCGTAGGCACCCATCATCTCGGGCATGTTGCTTCGTGCCACGCGGGTGTGGGTCAGCAGTTCGAAGGCACGCACCACCGAGTCGTTTTTCATCGTGCCGCCCTGCACCACGATCTTTCCTCCGAGGTCGTCGTTGCCACGTAACTTCAGCACCTTATATAGACAGTTGCGCACGACCGAGTAGGAGAGCCCCGCCGCAATGTCGGCCACCGAGGCACCTTCTCGCAGCACCTGTTTCACCTTCGAGTTCATGAAGACCGTGCAGCGTGTGCCGAGGTCGCATGGCTTCTGTGCGCGGCACGCCAGCTGAGCGAAGTCGGCCACGCCGTATCCGAGGCCCTTGGCGAAGGTCTGTATGAACGTGCCACAACCTGAAGAGCAGGCCTCGTTGAGCTCCATGCGCACCACGGTGCCCCGGTCCACGAAGATGGCCTTCATGTCCTGTCCGCCGATGTCGAGGATGAACGACACGTCGGGCATCAGTCGTGCGGCTGCCCGGTAGTGGGCCATGGTCTCGATGATGCCGCTGTCGAGGCCAAAGGCAGTCTTGATGAGTTCCTCGCCATAGCCCGTGGTGCACGATCCCACCACCTTCAGGTCGGCATGGGCTTTGCGGGCTGCATCCTGCAGGCGCTGGAAACCGTCTTTCACGGCCTTGATGGGATTGCCGAGGTTCATCGAGTAGTCGGCGAACACAATCTGGCCCTCCTCTCCCTCGTCGGCCCGCACGGCCACAATCTTGGTGGTGGTGGAGCCGGAGTCGATGCCGATCACCACGCGCTCCTCGCCGTGGCGCATGGGGTGTATGGGGGTGGTGTGCCGGTCCTTGTGGATGAGCCACTCGGTGTGCTCCGCCTCGTCGCGGAAGAGAGGTGGCAGCTGCTCCTCCTGGGGCATGTTGTCGATTCTGCAGGAACCGCAAGACGCACTCCTGCGTGAGGCCTGTGCTCGTCCGGAGAAGGTCTGGCGCAGTTGCGACAGTGTGACCGCCTGCCCCCTCGCTGCCCGGATGGCGCACCCCAAGGCAGGGATGAGGTTGCCCTCCGGCAGGACAATGAAGTCGTCGGTGTGCATCTTCAGGTAGTCGGCAAAGGCTTTGCGCAGGGCAGGCAGGAAGGTGAGCGGTCCGCCACAGAGCAGGATGGGAGGCGCAAAGTCGCATCCGTGGCTCAGTGTGGTCACGGTCTGCACGGCAATGCTGTGGAAGATGCTGGCCGCGATGTCTGCCTCGGGCAGGTTGCGGGCCATGAGGTTCTGTATGTCTGTCTTGGCGAACACACCGCAACGGGCTGCCATGGGGTAGACGGTGGTGGCCTGCAGGGCCAGCTCGCTCATGTGCTGGTTGTCGCAACCCATGAGTACGGCCATCTGGTCGATGAAGGCACCCGTGCCACCGGCGCAGTTGCCGTTCATGCGCAGCTCCATACTCTTGCCGTTGAAGAATACCACCTTGGCGTCCTCGCCGCCGATGTCGATGAGGGCCTTGGCTTCTGGATGGCGGTGGCGCGCATAGACGGTGGCGGCCACGACCTCCTGCACAAAGGGCGCCTGCAACTGCTCGGCTGTAGCCATGCCCACCGATCCGGTGACGGTGACGCTGAGCGGGCAGTCGCCCAACAGCTTCTCCATGTCGTCAAGATACGCCATCACGAGCTCGTTGACCTTGGCGTTGTGGCGTTCGTAGCGAGAGTAGACCAGGGCATCGTGCTCGTCCACCACGGCAACCTTGGCTGTGGTGGAGCCCACGTCGAGCCCCATCCTGTATGTTCCTTGCATGATACTCCTTTTATGGTTTCAATATGCAAAGATAGTGGTTTTTTGACACCTAAAGGATATTCGCCGCCCTTTTTTTGGCTTATCCGGCATTTGGAGTAATGAGACCGTTGCATTCACCCCCAGTGCAAGGGCGTCATCATTCCAATTTCTGTAAATGCTTCAGAAAGCATGCGCTTGAACGACAATGGAGATCATATAGACAATGCGCAATCTTCTGAAGAAAACGGACAATGTATA
>DJOV01000037.1 GCA_002437285.1 Prevotella sp. UBA6429
GTGGGAAACTTCAGTAAAGTAAAACAGCCTGAGCTGTTTCGCAGCCGTCTGCAAAAACTCATTGCCAACACGAGGAAAGGAGTTATGTATGGCGAATAGAACGACAATGGCAGGTTGCTTTAGGATAGAACGAATAGACTGCCTTACCGACGCTTTGAAAGAAAAACTGATAATGGTTTGGGAGAAATCCGTAAGGAGTTCACATCAATTCTTATCGGAAGAAGACTTGACGTTTTATCGTTCACGCATAATGGACACATATTTTCATGCGGTTGAGCTATATGTTATCAGACAACCAAATATAGTGGCATTCATGGGATTGAGTGACGAGATGGTGGAAATGTTGTTCGTACTTCCGTCGGAGAAAGGAAAGGGGTATGGCTCTTCGTTGCTCGACTTTGCTCTTACAAAGAAGCATATACGCAAGATTGACGTTAACGAACAAAACTCGGAGGCATACCAATTCTATTTGCGAAGAGGTTACAAAGTGGCTGGCAAGGATTATACGGATGCCGATGGCAAGCCATACCCAATTGTTCATTTGGAGAAATAAAGGTCAAACAATGGTTGACAATAAAGAAATCAAAGAATTCATAGAGTTTGCAAAGTTGGAGCATCTATCCGTTCCAGCCAAAACTTTGCTCTTGGAAAAGGGCAAAGTGGCAGAAAAGCTGTACTTGATACACAAAGGTTGTCTGCGTCTATATTTCTATAACAATGGTAATGATGTAACGTTTCAATTCTTCTTCGAGAATGATATCGTGGCATCTTTCGACAGTCTGCATTACAGGCAGCCCAGCCTGTTTTACCTGGAGAGCATCGAACCTACGGAAGTTTCTGTAATCAAACGTGAAGACTTCTATCGGCTGATAGAAGAATCAATGGAGGTAAGAAAGCTCTACGAGGAGAAACTGATAGAGCGTTTCCATGCCTACCAGCAACTGTTCCTTGACCATATCAAATATACTCCGCAGCAGAGGTATGAGAAACTCATCAAGGAAGAGCCGAAGATTATTCAGCGAGTGCCACAACACTACATAGCCTCTTATCTCGGCATTACGCCAGTCTCGCTGTCAAGAATCAGAAATCGGCGATAATCATTTCTTTACAATTGTTATCGTTTGTTTGTTCGCTTCATCCGTACTTTTGCACACAACATAAAAAAAGAAAAGTATGAAAGCATTAGGAACCAAAGGACTTAGGATTTTGAAGATTTGCCATCTTCTGTTTGCCACAATGTGGATAGGTGGTGTCATGGCTTTGGTCAGCTTGCAGTTGGGACAGACTCCACAGACCAAGGAAATGATGTACACAGCGGCACAATCCCATCTGATAGTAGATGAATACTTCCTTATTCCGGGTGGCATCGGCATCGTCGTGACTGCGATACTGTATGGCACGATAACCAAATGGGGTTTCTTCAAGCAAAGATGGATTACCGTGAAATGGATATTGACGGTACTGCTTGTTGCCATCGGGGCCGGATATATGGGAGTGACCATCAAGGAGAACATGGCCTATGCCCAGAAAGTATTGACAGAGAATGCCGATACAAGCATCTTCTTTGCTCATGTGCGCCATGTTGCCATCGCAGGCATCGTGCAACTCGTCATTTTTGTTTATATCATCGTCCTATCCGTTGTCAAGCCGTGGAAAAAGTGAGAAAAGCCATTGGCTGTCGTTTTCGCAAGACAGTCAATGGCTTCTCCGTTTTATGTATCATTCGCTTATTCAAGCATTATCAATCATTCTGATTACCCGTGCAGGATTGCCTACGGCTACAGAGTTGGCCGGTATGTCGTGGGTGACAACCGAGCCTGCTCCGATGACCACATTGTCGCCTATGGTCACCCCCATCAGGACGACGGCACTTCCGCCTATCCAGACATTGTTGCCTATGGTGATAGGTTTTGCTATGCCCAGTCTCTCTTTGCGCCCTGCCGCGTCCATCGGATGTGCCACGGCATACAGTCCCACATTGGGACCCAGCCAGGTATTGTTGCCGATAGTAACCGGTGCCATGTCGAGTATGGTGACATTATAGTTGGTCAGGAAGTCATCCCCCACATGGATGTTGCAGCCCAAGTCGCAGTTGAATCCGGGCTTGATGCTGAGGTTCTTTCCTGCCGAACCGAAAAGCTGGCGCAAAAGTTGGTCACGCTTCTCGTCTTCCGTCACAGGAAGAGCGTTGAACTGCTGGCAGATGGTTGCCGCACGCTTATGGATGGCGACGATCTCCGCATCTTCCATGAAGTAACAGTCGCCATTGCGCATTTTCTCTAATTCTGTCATATTTATCAATCCGTTTTGATTTTACTTGAACGAACGCTCATATATGCCCAGATAGTCCTCATCGCTCAATGGCAATGGGTCTGCCGTAATGTCACCGCCCAAGACCTCACGGATGCGAGCCGGCCATTTCTTGATTTCCTCTCGTGTAATTCCCTCGTCGCTCATCTTCAAGTCATCGCAATCGATGCTGGCGAGCAGTTGGTCGAGGGCATTAACAAAGTCCTTTCCACTTTGCGGATTCTCCACTCCCATGGCACGTGCCATCTTCTTCATCGGTTCCTCTGCCGCCTTACGCTCGGCGAAGAAGTCGAAGTATTCGTGGCAAATCATAATCAGTCCGGCACCATGCGCAAGATTGCTGTGATAGGAGCCCATCACATGCTCCATCGTGTGCTGCGACGTGCAGAGCATGTAGTAACCAGCGAGCGAGTTGGCAAGCGCCATGTTGGAACGTGCCTCCCGGTCGTTGCCGTCCTTGTACGCCTTGGGCAGGTTGTGGGCAATCAGTTCGATGGCCTTCAGCGCAAACATCTCTCCCATCGGATGCTCGTTCTTGTTGATAACGCTCTCGGCAGCATGGAAGAAAGCATCCATGCCTTGGTAAGCGGTGAACTTAGGAGGTACGCTCATCATCAGGTTGCTGTCTACCACGGAGATTGTCGGGAACATGGAGATGTCGAACACGCCAGTCTTCTCCTCCAACTCGTCGTTGCTGATCACGGAGAACATGTCCACCTCCGACCCCGTACCGGCATTGGTGGTGATGGCGACGAGAGGCTTCGACGGATTCTGGAAAGGCTTGTGCCCACCCTTGGCAGAGAAGGCGTAGTCCCAAAGGTCGCCCTCGTTGACCATCATCAAGGCGATGCACTTGGCCGCATCCATCACCGAACCGCCACCCAGCGCTACGACAAAGTCACAGTTCTCAGCTTTAGCCTTGGCTGCTCCGTCCATCACGTTCTTTCGGGTAGGATTGGGACGAACCTCATCGAAGAGGAAGTGTTCCACTCCAGCGAGGTCGAGTTCTTTCTCTGTGGCAGCAAGATAACCGAACTTTTTGGTGCTCTGGCCATTGCTTGTCACAATGAGAGCCTTGCGGCCCGGCATCTGTTCGAGATGAAGGTTCTGGAGCTGTCCTGCTCCGAACAATACCTTGGTAGGCATGAAGAATTGAAAATTGTACATAGTGTTATCGTTTTTAAAATTATACCTTGTTGTTTTGTCGTTTCGATTGCGACACTTTGTTGTTTCCTTTTGTCGGTGCAAAGATAGGGAGCTTTCTGCAAACTTCAGTTTGCTGAAAAGTCAATTTAGCTTTTCTGAAAAGTTTTCCAAAGCAATTCGCCTGATAACTTTTCAAAAAAGTCGGACAAGCCTTTAAGCAAAGTTAAAAGTGGCTTTTCAGCAAAGTGAGTTTAAGTTATATGTTGTAATTTTGCAACAGAATAAAAACAGGAGAATATGTTACAGGCAGGAGTACAACTATACAATTACATGGAGACATTCTATTGCTGCACGGTGAGCAGCAAGCAGGAGTTTGAGTCGGTCGTATCCGAGCACATGCTGGTCTACGTCATCAGCGGCGAACTCGACGTGCTTTACCATGACCGGCGCAGAAAGCTGCAACGCGGGCAAGCCTACCTCATCCGAAAGAACTTCAAGGCCCACAAAATAGAATACCCCTCAAAAGACGGCACACCCTTCAAGGGACTGTTTCTGCAGCTCAAGGCACCCATGCTGAAGAAAGCCATGCGCGAGATGGCTCTGCAGAAAAACGAGTGCAAGCCATACAGCAGCAGGTCGCCATACGTCATGCTGCCCGACCATCCTCTGATTACGGGAATGTTCAAGTCGCTTGAAGTATACTTTGACTCGCAAAGCTATCCGTCCCAACTGCTGATGGAGACAAAAATCAAGGAGGTGATATTCACGCTCATCGAGATCATGCCCGAGCTTAAGTCAGTGCTTTTCGACATGGCCGCCCCTTGGAAGATAGACCTGCGTCAGTATATGAGCGAGAACTATGCCAACGACCTCGACTTGAAAGGATTTGCCCACTACACGGGGCGCAGCCTGTCGGCATTCAAGAAAGAATTTGAAGATACATTCCACGTCTCCCCTGGCAGATGGATTGTAAAACGCAGGTTGGAAGAGGCCAAGCGACTTATCGAAGACGAGGGAGAGAAGCCGCTGGACGTGTACATGAAAGTGGGCTTCAAGAATTTGAGCCATTTCTCGACGGCCTTCAAGCGCCAGTTTGGCTTTACACCATCATCAGTGGCTATATAGACTGCCGTCCAGCCTTCTACCTCAGTACGGAACAAGCACTTTGTCAAGCCCGTGCCGTTTACACTCCGCGTACATGGTGGATCAATCGATGTCCACCTTATATATAGGCGGGGTTTCTTGTACTGATCGTGACTGTATGATATCAAAATCCCCGCAAGCGACCCTGACGGCCACTTGCGGGGATTGACTTATCCAAGAAGCCTCCCCACCCCTTGAGAGGTGGAGACGCCCGATGATGCGATATGCTTAGATGATCTCGCTCCAGTCCTCCTGGCTCTTGCGCACGTAAGACTGGTAGCGGCGCTTGGCACTCTTCTCAGTCTCGTTGAAGAGCTCCTGAGCGTGGTCGGGATCAGCCTTCTTCAGAGAAGAGAAGCGAACCTCACCCATGAGGTACTCCTGGAACTTCTCCCAGTTAGGAGCCTTCGAGTCGAGCTGGAACGGGTTCTTGCCCTCCTTGGCCAGCTCGGGGTTGAAGCGCCAGAGGTGCCAGTAACCACACTGCACAGCCAGAGCCTCCTCATGCTGTGAGCGGCCCATGTTGCGCTTCTCCTCCTTGGTACCCTTGATACCGTGGTTGATACAGGGAGCGTAGGCGATGACGAGTGAAGGTCCGTGATAAGCCTCAGCCTCGCGGATGGCCTTCAGTGTCTGTGCGTTGTCGGCACCCATGGCCACCTGTGCGACATAGATATAGCCGTAGGTGGTCTCCATCAGGCCGAGGTCCTTCTTGCTCACACGCTTACCGCTTGCAGCAAACTGGGCGATGGCGCCGATAGGAGTAGACTTGGATGACTGTCCGCCCGTGTTGGAGTAGACCTCGGTGTCGAGCACCAGGATGTTGACATCCTCACCGGTAGAGAGCACGTGGTCGAGACCTCCGTAGCCGATGTCGTAAGAGGCACCGTCACCGCCGATGATCCACTGTGAGCGCTTCACGAGGTAGTGCTCGAGCGTCTTCAGCTCGGTGCAGATGGGGCATCCCTTCTCAGCGCCGGCAGCGATGAGGGGCTTGAGCTCCTCGGCAGCCTTCTTGGAGCCGTCGGCATCGTCCTTGTTGGCAATCCAGTTGTCAGCGGCAACCTTCAGCGCCTCAGGTGCGCAGTCTTGTTCCTTGGCCTCATTGAGCAGCTTCACGATGCGCTCCTTCATCTTCTTGTTGGCAAGGCTCATGCCCAGGCCAAACTCACAGAAGTCCTCAAACAGAGAGTTGTTGAAGGCAGGGCCCTGTCCCTTCTCGTTCTTGCAGTAAGGTGTAGAAGGCACGGAAGCAGAGTAGATGCTTGAGCAACCCGTGGCGTTGGCGATCATCTCGCGGTCGCCGAAGAGCTGGCTGATGAGCTTCACGTAAGGAGTCTCACCGCAACCAGCGCAAGCACCAGAGAACTCAAACAAGGTCTGGGCGAACTGCGAGTTCTTCGGGCTCTGCTTGATGTCGATGAGGTCTTGCTTAGACTTGACGTTCTTGACGAGGTAAGTCCAGTTGTCGGCTTCCTTCTTCATGGCGGGATCGTCCACGTTGAACGGCACCATCTTCAGGGCCTTCTCCACGTTGCCCGTCTCCTTGTTCTTCTTGCCCGGGCAGACGTCGACACAGTTGCCGCAACCCAGACAGTCGAGCACTGAGACCTGCATGCGGAACTTCATGCCCTTGAATGCCTTCGGTGCGAGGATGTCCTGCGTCTCAGCGTCGAAGCCTGCAGCCTCCTGGTCGTCGAGGACGAACGGACGGATACAGCCGTGAGGACAGCAGAAGGAACACTTGTTGCACTGGATACAGTTCTCGGCGTTCCACACGGGCACGAAGGCCTCCACGCCGCGCTTGTCGTAAGCGGCGGTGCCAGTCTGCCAGGTGCCGTCAGTGGTGTTGAACTTCACGAAGTCGGAAACCTTCAGCAGGTCACCGGCCTGTGCGTTCATCGGGCGCACGATCTCCTTGACGAATGCGGGAGCGTCGTCCTCCACCTTGGCCTCGTCGGCCAGGTTGGCCCATGCGGGATCGACGGTCAGCTCCTTGTACTCGCCGCCACGGTCGACGGCAGCGTAGTTCTTGTTGACCACGTCCTCACCCTTCTTGCCATACGACTTCACGATGAACTTCTTCATCTGCTCCACGGCCAGGTCGGTCGGGATGACCTGTGTGATGCGGAAGAAAGCCGACTGCAGGATGGTGTTGGTGCGGTTGCCCAGACCGATCTCCTGACCGATCTTGGTAGCGTTGATATAGTAGACCTTGATGTTGTGCTTGGCGAAGTAGCGCTTCACCTTGTTGGGGATGAAGTTGACCAGCTCCTCACCGTCGAAGATGGTGTTGAGCAGGAAGATGCCACCGTCGCGCAGGCCACGTGTCACATCGTACATGTGCAGGTAAGCCTGTACGTGGCAAGCCACGAAGTTAGGCGTGTTGACCTGGTAAGCGCTGTGGATGGGCTCGTCGCCGAAGCGCAGGTGTGAGCAGGTGAAGCCGCCCGACTTCTTGGAGTCGTAAGAGAAGTAAGCCTGGCAGTACTTGTTGGTGTTGTTGCCGATGATCTGCACAGAGTTCTTGTTGGCACCGACCGTACCGTCAGAGCCCAGTCCGTAGAACTTGGCCTCGAAGAGCGTGTCGCCGCCCATGGGGATCTCTTCGACCTCGGGCAGGCTGGTGAAGGTCACGTCGTCGACGATGCCCACGGTGAAGTGGTCCTTCGGTGTGTTGAGGTCGAGGTTGTTGAAGACCGAGATGATCTTGGCGGGTGTGGTGTCGGATGAACCGAGACCGTAGCGGCCACCGACGATCAGCGGCTTGCGGGGATCGTCATAGAGAGCGGCCTTGACGTCGAGATAGAGCGGCTCGCCGTCGGCTCCGGGCTCCTTGGTGCGGTCCAGCACAGCGATGCGCTTCACGGTGTCGGGGATGGCCTTGCGGATGGCCTCCACGCTGAACGGGCGATAGAGGTGCACGGCCACCATGCCGACCTTCTTGCCCTGCTTCACCAGGTAGTCGATGGCCTCGCGGGCAGCCTCGGTGGCTGAGCCCATGAGCACGATGATGTGCTCGGCGTCGGCAGCACCGTAGTAGTTGAACAGGTGATACTCGCGGCCCGTGATCTTGGACACCTCGGCGAGGTGCTTCTCCACGATGGCGGGAATGGCGTCATAATACTTGTTGCAAGCCTCGCGGTGCGTGAAGAAGGTCTCCGGGTTCTCGGCTGTGCCGCGCGTGTCGGGACGCTCAGGCGACATGGCGCGGTCGCGGAAGTTCTTGATCCACTCGGGGTTGACCAACGGGCGGATGTCCTCCATGTCCATCTCCTCGATCTTGTGATACTCGTGTGAGGTGCGGAAGCCGTCAAAGAAGTTGATGAAAGGCACCGAGCTCTCGAGGGTGGAGAGGTAAGGCACGGCAGAGAGGTCCATCACCTCCTGCACAGAGCCCGAGCAGAACATGGCGAAACCGGTCTGGCGGCAAGCCATGACATCCTGGTGGTCGCCGAAGATACAGAGTGAATGGCTGGCCAGCGTACGTGCGGACACGTTGAACACGCAAGGCAGCAGCTCACCTGCGATCTTGTACATATTGGGGATCATCAGCAACAGACCCTGTGATGCGGTGTAGGTGGATGTCAAGGCACCGGCCTGCAGTGAGCCGTGGACGGCACCTGCGGCACCACCCTCAGACTCCATCTCCTGTACGCTGACAGTCTGACCAAAAAGATTCTTACGCCCCTTGGCAGCCCATTCGTCGACGTGCTCGGCCATAGGAGAAGACGGGGTGATGGGGTAGATAGCGGCAACCTCCGTGAACATGTAGCTCACATGGGCGGCTGCGGTATTGCCATCACATGTCATGAATTTCTTTTCTTTTGCCATTTTTTCTTAAAAATAGATGATTAATGTTTATGTATGTTATGTTTTGTGTCAATAGAGAAAGCCGAAGAGCCAGAGCGGCACCTGGTTGTCGCGTCCCACCTCGGTGTTGTATCGCGCATAGATGGTGTCGCCCGTGTAGCGCACCTTGCCTGTGGCATGCGCGTCGCAGACGCGGTACTTCTGCTTGCCGTCAATGAGGTAATAGGGATTCTTGGTGCCTTGATTGACGAGGTGGTCTTTCCACATGGCGTTGACGAAGAAGGTCTCCATGAGATCTTGCTCGTCCACCTTGATGGGATAGATGGCATACATGAGGTTGGGGTTGTGCATCATCACCTTCGCCGGCTTCTTGGGGAAGCGCTGTCCGGGCGAGTAGATCATGTTGATGAGGCGCGCGTCGGCCAGATACTTGATGTAGTTCATCACCGTGGCGCGACTGGTGTCGATCTGCTGGGCCAGCTGTGAGATGTTGGGGGCCTGCGGACCGTCGACAGCGAGCAGATAGAAGAGCTTCTTGATCTTGGTGAGGTATTTCAGCTCTATCTGCTTGATGAGCAGGATGTCGACCTCGGTCATCATGTTCATCGTCTTGAGCAGGTTCTCCGAGAAGTTGCTGTGCTCCAGGAAGAAGGGGTAGAACCCATGGTGCAGGTAGTCGCGGAAATAATGTGACGGGCGGCACAGCGGCAATATTTTCTTGACGATGTGCTCGTGGTTGTTGACGATCTCGTCGAGCGTGTAGGGCCGGAAGTTCTGCCCGGTCATGAGATTGATGTACTCGCGAAAGGAGAATCCCCTGAGGTTGTAACTCTTGACGATGCCGCCTATCTCGGGATTTTCCTCCTTGAGGCGCATGACGCTCGACCCGGTGAAGATGATCTTCAGCTGCGGGAACCTGTCGTAGCACATACGTAGCTCACGGCTCCAGTTGGGCTGCTTGAACACCTGGTCGATGAGCAGCACGCGCCCGCCCTGCTCCACGAAGTCGTTGGCAAAGTCGGCCAAGCCACGCCCCTGGAAGTAGAAGTTGTTCATGTTGACATAGAGGCACTTACGGTCATCCTTGCCATAGTGCTCCTTGGCATATTGCAACAGAAACGAAGTCTTCCCCACGCCGCGTGTTCCCTTGATACCAATAAGCCGGTCGCTCCAGTCAATCTCGTCCATGAGGACTCGTCTGACCGTCGCCTGGTTGTGCTCCACGAGGTAAGCGTGTGTGCGAAAGAAGACTTCCATAGCGCTCGTTTTGTCTTGCTTTGTATTATTTGTGCAAAGATAATACTTTATTTTTTTATTGCAAAGTCAAGTTTGCAAAAGTTTATTTTTTTATTTTTTCTTCACCTTCGCGTCTGGTTCTTCCGTCGACAAGTGGGAGCGTTGCGGCACACCTTGTAGGTGGATTCTATAAATTACCACCATAACGATATAAAAAAAACAGCGGATTACGTTTTGCCATCTTTT
>DJOV01000050.1 GCA_002437285.1 Prevotella sp. UBA6429
AACTCTCAGAGCAAAAGGAACAGCTCTCAAAGCAGACGGAACAGCTCTCAAAGCAAGACGAGCAACTTTCAAAAAAGGACGAGCAACTTTCAAAAAAGGACGAGCAACTTTCAGAAAAGGACGAGCAACTTTCAAAAAAGGACGAGCAAATCAAGGCAATGGCACAGACAATGTTCCAAAACGGAGTTCCCATGAATGTGATTGCCCAAACGATGGGGCAAAGCGTCGAGGAGGTCAAGGCCACGTTGGGGCTCAACTGAGCATACCGTCAATCCGTACGCTAACGCACCCAAGATCCATTCTCTGGGCGGCAACAAGAAATCGCTGAAAGAAAACGGACATCATTTACGGTGGGTTCTATAAATTACCACCTTTAGGTAACAAGTCACAGTAGGGGTTATGTTTTGCCGTCTTTTGGCCCACGGCACCACCTCGTTCGGTCATAAAGCCCGCGCGTTGTCCACGCGCTGATGCCCTGTCCTCGAAAAGAACCTCAATATCTGGCAAAGCTAACTTACAAAGCCCACCTAAACCTAAAGTCAAACCGCTCGCGCCATTCATCCGCCCATTTCCACGGAGCCTAAACAGCACGGCTTGCGCGTCATGCGTGAGCGGTATAGACTGTTTACACTCCTACTGCGTGAGCGGTTTAATTCTCCAGCCCAAAGCAAGGGGCTCATCACGCTTAATTCCGGAAGAGCCGGACATAAAATTGTCCGATGAGTTGTAAAAGTCGCATGAAAAGGCTCAGGTTACGCTTGGCCTTCTCGATTTGTTTTCATAACTTTGCCCACGCATACGTGTTCAAACTGAAACGCTCCTACAACGGAGGCAAGGAAACCACCGCCAAGCAAATAGCAGTCCGCAACTATACAGCGCCGTTCGAAGCTGACAAACGCAAGGTCATAGCCCTTGCCACGGAATGCGACTACAAGGGACCGGCTGGCGGTGGGGTAAACATAAAAAAACAAAGCCATGAAGAAACGTTCCGACTATAACCTCTACAAGACCCTGCGCACCTGGTTGCCCATGTGCCTGTTGTTCATCACAACCACCCTCAGCGCCCGCCCGAAGGTAGCGCCGAGAATCAAGGTGGCCTGCGTGGGCAACAGCATCACCTACGGCACGGGCATACAAGACCGCGAGCACGACTCCTATCCCGCCCAGTTGCAGCGCATGCTCGGCGAAGCCTACGAAGTGGGCAACTTCGGCAAACCGTCGGCCACGCTCCTGGCCCATGGCCACAAGCCCTACTTCCGGCAGCCAGAGTGGACAGCCGCCAAGGCATTCCGGGGCGACATCGCCATCATACACCTCGGCATCAACGACACCGACCCGCGCAACTGGCCCAACTACCGCGACGAGTTTGTGAACGACTACCTCCACCTCATCGATACCCTGCGCCTGGCCAACCCCCATGTGCGCATCCTCGTGGCGCGCCTCACACCCATCCGCCACGACCACTGGCGATTCACGTCAGGCACAAAGTTGTGGCACGACGAGATACAGCAGGCCATCGAGACCGTGGCACGCGTGAGCGGCGCCGAGCTCATCGACTTCCACGCTCCGCTCTATCCCCACCCTGACTACAGCGTGGATGGCATCCATCCCAATCCCGCCGGCGCACGCCTCTTGGCACAGACGGCTTACAGCGGCATCACGGGCGACTACGGCGGACTGCGTCTCTCACCGCTCTACACCGACCACATGGTGCTGCAACGCGGCAAGCGGCTCGACATACACGGCACGGCCAACGCCGGCTCGGCAATACGCGTGACCCTCACCGCAAAGGATACCAAAGGAAAGGCCATCACACACGAGGCTTGTGACACCACAGACAACCGCGGCAACTGGACCGCCTGGCTGGAGCCACTGACCGATACCGAGGCCGACTACACGCTGACCGTGACCTGCCACGACCTGGAAGCCACCGCGACCAACCGCATCAACCATGACGCGACCAACGACAACCAATACTGGCCGGGGCTGGCTCCCTGGTCGGAACAAGCCAACCAGACTGTCATCAAGCGCCCTGTGACCACAACCAAGGGCAAGGGCACCCACCTGACCGCCCTCACCTTCCGCCATGTGGCCGTGGGCGAGGTATGGCTCTGCTCAGGCCAGTCGAACATGGGCTTCATGCTCCGCCAGTGTGACACGGGACACCGAGACATCCCCAAGGCGGCCGATACGGGTCTCCGCCTCTACAACATGCAGTGGCGCTGGGACACTTACGCCCAACAGTGGCCACTTGCAGTACTCGACTCGGTGGACCGCCTCGAATACTTCGAGCCTACCACCTGGCAGGAGGCCACACCCGACAACGCCGCCCAGTTCTCCGCCGTGGCCTACTACTTCGGCCACATGCTGCGCGACAGCCTGCGCGTGCCCGTGGGCTTGGTGTGCAACGCCGTGGGAGGGTCGCCCATCGAATCATGGATCGACAGACAGACACTGGAGACGCGCTTTCCGTCCATCCTGCAAAACTTCGACTGGAACGACTTCATACAGCCGTGGGTGCGGAGCCGAGCCCTGGAAAACATAGGGGCCGACACCACTCGCATGCGCCGGCACCCCTTCATGCCTGTCTATTGCTATGAGGCCGGCATCTTGCCGCTGGCTCAATACGGCATCCGCGGTGTGGTGTGGTACCAAGGCGAGAGCAACGCCCACAACTTCGAGGCCCATGAGCGCCTCTTCCCCTTGCTCGTGAGCAGTTGGCGACACCATTGGCACAATGCCAAACTGCCCTTCTACTATGTGCAGCTGTCGAGTCTCGACCGTCCCTCATGGCCCTGGTTCCGCGACTCGCAGCGACAACTGATGCGTCTACCCCACACAGGCATGGTGGTCAGCACCGACTGTGGCGACTCGCTTGACGTGCACTACCATCACAAGCAGCCCATCGGCGAACGGCTGGCACGCTGGGCACTGGCACGCGACTATGGCCGCGCGGTCACGCCATCGGGGCCTCTGTTCCGCCAAGCGCGGCGTGAGGGCGATGCCCTCGTGGTGACCTTCCGCTACGCCAAGGGGCTCACCACCTCCGACGGGCAAGCGCCACGTACCTTCGAGATCGCTCACGACGACGGCGTGTACTATCCTGCCACAGCCACCATCGAGGGTGAGCAGGTGCGTCTCACCGCGCCCGAGGTGAGAGCACCGCGCTACGTGCGCTATGGATGGCAGCCTTTCACCCACGCCAATCTTGTGAATGGCGACAGGCTCCCAGCATCGACCTTCCGAGCACAGGCGAAGCGAGCCAAGCGCTGACCTGCCCTCCGGCATGACAATCCTACTACCCACGGGAGCTGACTCCCGCATAACCTAAACCTAAAAATCCTCATCATGAACCTATCAACCAAGAAATGCTACCCGTGGCTCGTCGTGGCCCTGCTATGGGTGGTGGCCCTGCTCAACTACATGGACCGCCAGATGCTCAGCACCATGCAAGGGGCCATGCAGGCCGACATCCACGAGCTCAACCGCGCCGAGGCCTTCGGTGCCCTAATGGCGGTGTTTCTCTGGATCTACGGCCTTATCAGTCCCTTTGCGGGCATGGTGGCCGACCGCTTCAGCAAGAAACGCCTCGTCGTGGGCAGCCTCTTCGTATGGTCGGCCGTGACGTTCCTCATGGGCTACGCCTCCTCCTTTCAGCAACTCTACATCCTACGCGCGCTGATGGGCATCAGCGAGGCGCTTTACATTCCCTCGGCCTTGTCGCTCATCGCCGACTGGCACGGCGACAAGACGCGCTCGCTGGCAGTGGGCATCCACATGACAGGTCTCTACGTGGGACAGGCACTGGGCGGCTTCGGCGCAACGGTGGCGGCGCTCCACTCCTGGCATGCCACGTTCTATAGCTTCGGCATCATCGGCATCGCCTATTCGCTCATCCTCATCTGGCTGCTGCACGACGCTCCAACCCGTGAGCCCCGGCAGGAGGCGGAGGACAGGCACTCGTCACGCAATCCCTTCCGCGGAGTGGCGGTGGTGCTCAGCACGTGCTCCTTCTGGGTGCTGCTGGTCTATTTTGCAGCGCCGAGCCTGCCAGGATGGGCCACGAAGAACTGGCTGCCGACACTCTTCGCCACCAATCTCGACATACCGATGTCGCAAGCCGGACCGCTCTCCACGTTCACCATAGCCCTGTCATCCTTCATCGGGGTCATCGCGGGCGGTGTGCTGTCTGACCGCTGGGTGCAGCGCAATGTGCGCGGACGCATCTACACCAGTGCCATCGGTCTGGGACTCACCATCCCCGCCCTTGTGCTCCTGGGCTTCGGCCACCACCTTGTGGCCGTGGTCGCCGCCGGTTTGTTCTTCGGCATCGGCTATGGCATGTTCGACTGCAACAACATGCCCATCCTCTGCCAGATCGTGTCGGCACGACACCGCGCCACCGCCTACGGCCTGCTGAACATGGTGGGCGTGTTTGCCGGAGCCGCTGTGACACAGCACCTCGGCAAGTGGACCGACAGCGGACATCTCGGCCATGGCTTCGCACTACTGGCCGGAGTGGTGCTCGTGGCGGTGGCCTTGCAACTCTTCTGCCTCAAGCCCAAGAGTGACTACGCTGAACAATAACATCAACTATAACACATCCTAACACCATCACTATGGAAAAAATCATCGGACTCATAGACGCACCGTTCACCCCGTTCAAGGCCAACGGCGACGTCAACCTGCAACCCATCGCCGCCTATGCCGCCATGCTCCACAAGAACGGCTTGAAGGGTGCATTCATCAACGGATCGTCGGGAGAGGGTTACATGCTCACCGTGGAGGAACGCATGGCGCTGGCCGAGGCGTGGATGAAGGCCGCACCCGAAGGGTTCAAGGTCATCGTCCACGTGGGCAGCTGCTGCCTGCGAGACAGCGTGCGCCTGGCACAGCATGCCGCACAGATAGGCGCCTGGGGCATCGGATCCATGGCACCACCCTTCCCACACGTGGGGCGCATCGAGGAACTGGTGAAGTACTGCGAGACCATCGCGGCTGCCGCACCTGCCCTGCCCTTCTACTTCTATCACATCCCCGCCTTCAACGGTTGCTTCCTGCCCATGCTCGACTTGCTCAAGGCTGTCGACGGGCGCATACCCAACTTCGCCGGCATCAAGTACACCTTCGAGAGCCTCTATGAGTACAACCAGTGCCGCCTCTACAAGGACGGCAAATATGACATGCTCCACGGACAGGACGAGACCATCCTGGCCGAACTGGCGCTCGGCGGCGCGCAAGGTGGCATCTGCGGGACCAGCAACTACAACGGGCGCGGTCTCGTGGCCATCCTCGACTGCTGGGCCAAGGGCGACATCGACGGTGCTCGCCGTCACCAGGACTATGCGCAGGCGGTGATCAACGTCATCTGCCACTACCGCGGCAACATCGTGGCTGGCAAGCGCATCATGAAACTGCTGGGCTTCGACCTCGGGCCCAACCGCACACCTTTCCAAAACATGACAGACGAGGAGGAGCAACAGATGCGCCAGGAGCTGGAAGCCATCGACTTCTTCACACATGCCAACCAGTTTTAAAAAATCACGCTGACACCATGAACATCGACCAATATCTCTCCGACTGGGGCGCGCGTTACCGCCGCGACCTCACGGAAAACATCATGCCTTTCTGGCTCAAGCACGGCCTCGACCGCTTGCACGGAGGTGTCTATACATGTCTTGACCGCGACGGCACAGTCATCGACACCACCAAGAGTGTGTGGTTCCAGGGACGCTTTGGCTTCATCTGTGCCTTTGCCTACAACCATGTGGCGCGCAAGCCCGAATGGCTGGAGGCGGCCAAGAGCTGTCTCGACTTCATCGAAGCCCACTGCTTCGACGCCGACGGGCACATGTACTTCACCGTCACCGCCGACGGACAGCCCCTGCGCAAGCGCCGCTATGTGTTCAGCGAGACCTTTGCGGCCATCGCCATGGCTGAGTATGCACTGGCCACAGGCGAGGAACACTGGGCGCAACGTGCCTTGCAAGTGTTCGACGACACACAGCGTTTCCTCGCTACGCCAGGCTACCTGCCTGCCAAGTTTGAGCCGGGAGTGCAACTACAGAGCCACAGCATCACGATGATCCTCATCAACGTGGGGTCGTGCCTGCGCAAGGTAATCGACGACCCGAAACTGACGGCGCAAATCGACGCGTCAGTCGACAAGCTGCGGCGCTTCTTCATACACCCGGAGTTCAAGGCGCTGCTGGAGACCGTCGGACCACAAGGAGAGTTTATCGACAACGGCATGGGACGCACCATCAATCCCGGCCACTGCATCGAGACAGCGTGGTTTCTGCTGGAGGAGTCGTGTCACCGGGGCTGGGACCCTGACCTGCGCGACTTAGGCCTGAAAATCTTCGACTGGTCGTGGGACTGGGGATGGGACAAGCAGTATGGCGGCATCATCAACTTCCGCGACTGCCGACACCTGCCGCCACAAGACTACTCGCAAGACATGAAGTTCTGGTGGCCACAGTGTGAGGCCATCATCGCCTCGCTTTATGCCTACCGCGCCACCGGCGACGAGAAATACATCCTCCGCCACAACCTCATCAGCGAGTGGACCTACAGCCACTTCCCCGATGACGAGTACGGTGAGTGGTATGGCTACCTGCATCGCGACGGCACCGTGGCCCAGCCTGCCAAGGGCAACATCTTCAAGGGGCCGTTCCACGTACCCCGCATGATGATCAAGGGTTGCCAGCTCACGGCCATGCCCACGGCCACACCGCCAGAGGGTAGCGCCGGAAGGTAGCCCCAGGAAGGCCGTTCCGCCCTGCAACACACCATCCAGTTGGCATTAGCATGAGACACGGGCAACATGTCGTTTCACAATAAAAATGAATATTGGGGCGCAGGCTTGCGATAAAATGCGTACCTTTGCAGCGGCAAAGGTACGTCCTGCGCCCAAACAAACACGTTACAAACGACATGACCCACTTAAAGACACTCTTGGGCTTCGATCCCAAGCAATCCACGGTAAAGACCGAACTGGTGGCCGGCATGACCACCTTCCTCACCATGTGTTACATCCTGGCCGTCAACCCCACCATCCTCGCCACCACTGGCATGGACAAGGCGGCCCTTTTCACCAGCACGGCCATCGCATCGGCCATCGCCACGCTGCTCCTGGCCTTCATGGCCAAGCTGCCGTTCGCCCAAGCGCCGAGCATGGGCCTCAACGCCTTCTTCGCCTTCACGCTCTGCCAGGCCATGGGCCTCACGTGGCAACAGGCACTGGCGGTGCTGCTCGTCGAGGGTGTCATCTTCCTGCTCATCACCTTTCTCAACATCCGTGACAAGATCCTGGACAGCATACCCCTCAACTTGCGCTATGCCATCTCGGCCGGCATCGGCATGTTCATCGCCTTCATCGGCCTGAAGAACGCCGGCATCATCACCGCCAACGAGGCCACCTTCGTCCAACTGGGCAAGTTCACGCCCGTGAGCATCCTGGGGCTCATCAGCATCCTGCTCAGCGGCATGCTCATGGCCCGTCGGGTCAAGGGCTCACTCTTCTACGCCATCATCATCTCCACGCTCATCGGCATTCCCATGGGCGTGACCGAGATACCGCAGGGCTGGATGCCCCTGTCGGCACCCCACAGCGTGGCGCCCATCTTCTGCCAGTTTGACTTCACGGGCTTCTTCACGCCCAAGATGGTCATGGTCATCTTTTCTCTCCTGCTGGTCAACATCTTCGACACCATCGGCACCATCGTCGGCCTGGCCGAGAAGGTGGGCGTGACCAAGGCCGACGGCACCATCCCCCATGTGAAGGAGGCCATGATGAGCGACGCCATCGGCACCACGGCAGGAGCCCTGCTCGGCAGTTCCACCATCACGACCTACGTGGAGAGTGCGTCAGGCATCGCCGAGGGCGGCAAGTCGGGCCTCACCTCATTCTTCGTGGGCATGATGTTCATACTGAGCATCTTCCTGGCCCCCATCTTCCTGCTCATCCCCGGCGCGGCCACCAGCGGCGCACTGGTCATGGTGGGCGTGCTGATGGTCGATGCCTTCAAGAAGATAGAGCTTGACGACATCTCCGAAGCGTTCCCCGCCTTTGTCACGATGATCACCATGGTGCTCTGTTACAGCATTGCCGACGGCATCTGCCTCGGCATACTGAGCTACGTGCTCATCAAGATGATGACGGGCAAGTTTAAGGACCTCAACGTCACGCTCTACGCGCTGGCCATACTGCTGGTCATCAACTACGCCTTCGGATGATGTTTTATCCACTAAAAACTTGAGAAGACGCCCCGCCAAATGTTCCTGTCGGACATTAGGCGGGGCGCTTTTTATCATTGGTGGGTTCTATCAATTACCACCTATTACAATCGCTTGCAGAGCGGCAGCGTGAGCACGATGCAGAGCACGGAGCCCGCCACCATCACACCGCTCGACGTGACCGCAATGTCGCCCATGGCCACCAACGGGCTCGACACGGCACCCGCCACAAAGCCCGAGGCGCCAAAGATGGCACTGGCTGCACCTGCGTTACCGCGCTCGGCATCGAGCGCGGTGGCCGTCAGGCCAGGCTGCATCAGGCCAAAACTCGTCAGCAGATAGACATAGCACGCCATGACCGCCACAAGGGGCAAGTGCGCCAACAGACAAGCGGCCAACACCAAGGACGCCACACAGAGATGGATGGCTCCGGCGCGCAACGCCGATTGCTGGTGCTTGAAACGGGGAGCCACGGCAGCTCCCACGCCAATCATGAAAGCATTGAGCGCAAAGCAAAGGCTGAAGTGAAACGCCGTGAGGCCATAGACCTTCTGAAGGACAAACGGAGACGAGGCGATGTAGGCGAAGAAAGTGAAGAAGCACGCCATGGCCGAAAGGGTGCTCAGCGTGAACCGCGCATTGCTGAACACACGAAAGAGATTGGCATAGACCTGGAAGATGTTTCTCCTTATGCGGCGCTCCGCTGCGAGCGTCTCGGGCAACCGCCCACTGCACACCATCAGCACCAAGCCGATGGCCAGGAGCAGGCCGAACACGCCCTGCCATGACGTGAAGCCTGCCATGATGCCGCCTATCACCGGGGCACACACGGGCGCAATGCCGTTGATGGAGCCGAGGACGGCCATGAAGTCGGCCAGTTCCTTGCCACTATACATGTCGGTGGCCATGCTCTTCGAGATGACGATGCCTCCTGCGCCGGCCACGCCCTGCAACACACGCATGAGGTTGAAGAGATAGATGTTGGGAGCAACAAGACACAGCACCGAGGCCACGGCAAACAGCAGCATCGAGGCCACGAGGATATGCTTGCGTCCATACTTATCGGTGAGCGGACCGATAAACACCTGCCCGGCCGCCAGGCCGATCATGCCTGCCGTCAGGCTGAGCGAAGCCAGGGCAGGCGACGTGTGGAAGAAGTCGGCCATCTCCGGCAGGACTGGAAGGTAAAAGTCAGTTACGAAAGGACCAAACGCGGTCAACATTCCCAAGGTGGCAGGGACAAAAACACCTATTTTCTTTTTCATTTCCTTGTTTTGTTCATCCTACATAGGCCATTCTGCCATGTCGTCTCCATCATTAAGAAGACAGGGCACGACGCGGAAGCCCGTGAAACCGCCTGCTAAACTATCCAAAACCACCAACGCAAGATGCCTGGAATCATCATTCGTATATCTCTCGGCCCGTAACACGGGAGCCCTGCCACACTTTGGCACGAGTGCCGTTGCCCCTGGTTATTCTCTGGAATCTCCCACGGCTTCCACAGGTTGGCACAAATCTCCCGTATACCCCAAGTCACACTGCATCCCATAAGGGCACGCACCATCACAGCACCTTGGCGAGGAAGCGGGTCACCGTGGCGGCGACGATGGTCTCCTGTCGTCCGAAGCCATGGTCGGCGCCTGGCATGAGGTGCCACTCGCTCTTGGGGTTGAGATAGTGGAAGCGCTGGCCGTAGGTATAGGGCACGATGCGGTCGGCATCGCCGTGCACGACACACTCCGCACCACGGTAGTGGCGTGCCGTCTCATAGATGGGCAGGCTGACGGCGGTGCGCACATAGTTGCCTCCGAGGCAGCGTCCGCCCCACATCTCAATCTTCTCTGGTGGGTTCTTGGGGTCGTAGACCTTGCCGAAGGTGTTGCCGCGGAGCGCGTCGTCACGCAACACCGCCGCCGGGGCCAGGAGCACCAGCGCGCTGAGCTTCTTGACCTTCGCGTCGCGCTGCTGCGCCAGCTGTCCGGCCGTCATGGCCGCCACCACACCACCCTGCGAATGTCCGCCGATGGCCAGGCGGCTCACCCACGGCAGCGAGGAGGCATAGCGCAGCACACAGCGTGCGTCGCTGATCTCGTTGGGCACGGTCATGTCCTCAAAGCGGCCCTCACTCTGGCCGTGGCCGTTGAAGTCGAAGCGCAACACGGCAATACCGGCGCGATTGAGACTGTCGGTGATGTCGTCGAAGAGCGTGCCGCCCTTGTCACCCCCAAAGCCATGACAGAGAACCAGCAGTGGCGCGTAGCCATCCATGTCGTCGGGCGTGTCTATCTGCACGCTGAGTTTCCCGTGGTCGCCCTGGATGGTGGTCACTGTACGCTTGGCCTGTACGCTGACGACAAGGAAGACCGCTATCGTCAGGAGGAAGAATCTTAGCTTGTTCATGGTGTCTTATTTCTACGTCCGGCACAAAGGTAACACGAAACAGCCACTCCTACAAATTTCACCGCAACTATTTTTAGACTGGCCATCAGTCAGCGTGTTGCCTTCAAGATGATTACTGTTGTAGTTGTATTCAACAGTAAACCTCATGCTGAGCTTATTTTGGCCGGCTTCCGAAAGTGGCTGGATAGACAGCCATTTATGATAGGTGGATTCTATAAATTACCACCATAACGATATAAAAAAACAGTGGATTACGTTTTGCCATCTCTTGGCCTCTTTTTGGCCCGTTCCGTCAACTTGTTCGGTCACATAGCCCTCTATGCTCCCTCACGCGCTAACGAAATGACCTCAAAAAGAGTCTCAAAATCTGGCAGAGCTAATTTATAGAACCCACCTATATATTTTTTCTAATGTCATATTATCAAGCTTAATAATTATCACCTTTCAAGGTGGTAACTTCCGATTATCCAAATCATACCATTTTTTTATGCTACCAAAGCCAACAATGGCAGCACAGAGATGAGTGCTTTGATATCCGAAAACGTCTTTGTCGGTTGATTTGCCAAGTAGGTGTTGATGAGTATCACACGGAGCATAGCTCTCGCATCACTGTCCTGCAGGAGATGGAAGAGCATTCCATCTATCTCCGCATAGGCAAAGGCACGGCGCATGGCCTCAATGGAGTAACTTCCCTTAGGCAAGTCCTTCCGTTCCTTCTTTGACGTAACCCACAGATTGGGTTCTGCTGCCATGCCATAGTCTGCTTCATTGACCTCCACCAATCTCCAAAACGGCTCGTGCTGCATGTGGAAGTATGGTTTGCAAATGTCGGGCGTGAAGATGCTTGACGTACCAAGGTATCTAAGCCAAAGAGCATCAAACTTCTCTTTCAAGCCGTCCGACAGATCGATGTATGGAGTCAAGATGACTTCTTCCTCTATAAGATCGATGATTGCCAGTAGCAACACCGCCTTATGAGGAGCTTTGTGTCCCTTCACCTTTGCCGTGTGCAAAGAGGAAAATGCGTCTATATAGTGTCGTAGTTCCATCATATCTTTATGCTTTTTTCCTATTTATCAGCCAAATGAGACTCCTTGTATAGGCAATGTGAGCCGAATGTGGGCTAAGTATCAAACTATTCACATTCCAAGAGTAGTTACGTAGCTCTTCTTCCACCCAGAATCCATCGCTTTTCTTAGACAGAGAGAAGACGATGTAGATGCTGTTGGCTTCTTGCTTTTCCTTCTCATAGTCTGTATCTTCAGAATGCGGTTTCTTATATGTGGGGTAGCCCATTGCCACAAGTTGTGCGCGGGTATATATCTTCGGACCACCTTTGAGAATACGACACAGTGGCTGCACTGTTTTGTTGTCGTGCAACAGAATGTATCTAGCATTGATGAGACTCATATCGAGATTCATCGAGCCTTTTGACGTGCCAGCCCTCAAGTTGTAAAGATGATTTTTTTTAATCCAGCCAAGCTGCTCCTCATTTTTGTAATACGCAATGATGACAGATGTTTCGTCTGGCAGAAAGTCTCTGTCTTCGCCAATGGGCTCAGGTAAGCTCTCCATAACCATACAGTGGCTATTTTGCGAGTAGATGTCATACTGGTGATATGAAAGTTTCTCTCGCTCTGATGCACGGTCGAGCATGTGAGCCTTCACTTCTGCAAGAAACTGTCGCAGAGACAGACTGTCCTGTTCCCAGTGTCCGGGGCGAATGCTGAAAGCACCAAGTCCAGGCACAATCTCGTGATAGCCCTGTATCACTCTATTCTCTGTTCCAGGATAGAGAACGTAAGCACCGCTCGTCCTGCGGATAGCATCCTTGTAGGCATGCATCTTCAGCAAGTCAGCCCGTTTATAGATACCAAGTTCCTGTTGGCTCTTTTCTTCATTGAGTTCATCGTTGATGTCCGTTTCATCTTCCAAGAGCACCTTGTTGAGTCTATACTTGGCATCGAAGTGGATATGAGTTATCAAATCTTGTTTCTCTGCTTCGTTTTCAGTAATGTCACCTGGCCACAACGACAAGGTGTAGTCTGGACGCATGGCCATTGTCCAACTTCCTGCCATCTTTATAGCATCTGCCTCGTTCGCAGCTTTGCTGAATGTTCGGTTGTAGTAGAAGGCTACATTAAGGTCACGCATTGCCGATTTGCATTTGCCTTTCAAAATCAGTCGCTTGCCTTGCATCAACTGCAGGTCTATCTTGTCTTCATCCATCTTGACCAGCTTTTTGATGTCTGCCTCGTCAATATGGAAGAATTCACTGATGAGTTCTTGAAGTTTAAAGAACAGCCAGTATTCATAGAGTGTCGCCACATTCTTCTTTCCAGCCTCATAGATGTTGTCGCCACCTGTCCAGTTGAGTTTAGCTGCAAGATCAAACATCAGCCATGCCTGCAGCACCTCACGGTAGCCCTCCTTGCGTTGCAACACTGGGCTATTCATGTTCAGATGTGTTGGCGATGACACCTGACGGAAGAACTGACTGTCGAGGAATCCGTCAATCTTACTGATAGTATAGTTTGCCTCGTCCTTCAGACGGTCGGAAGCATTCTTCTTGCATTGCAAGTCGTCACAGAACTGGCGAAATGTGTTGAGGGCGAACTTCACGAACTGGTTTTCTTGATTATCTACCGTATCTCGTTTATAGTCTACATCCAGCATCCGGGGAATGCTTGTCAGACAAGACGGCATCCCTTTCCCCCAACCGTTTGGGATACCTGTACGGTCGGTTGATGTTGCTATTTGGCGGATATTTCGTCGTGAAAGGTGGCGAACGCCCACGATGTTGCGCTGCACTACCGTTTCCGTCCATTTCCTTACGGGATTGGCCATTATCTTGTGGATGGCTTCTTGAAACTGGCTACTGTCTATGATGGAACGCACAAACGAGAACTTCTGATAGAGTGTCTGTGATGTTGTGCTGTCATCTACTTCGAGTTGTTGGGTGGCAGGAGAGCCTTGAAGCAAAACAAGGTCCGTATAGTAGGCTGCAATCTCATCGAGCATCGTGCGATAGTCGTGCTCATAGTCAGCCTTGACAGAACGCACCTCCAGCTTAACCTTGCCGACGATGTTGCCTGTCTTCTTCTCTTGGACATCAAAGTTCAGTTGACCTACATAAATACCCGTACTTATCTCACCCATGTTGCGATGAGCTTTGAAGGACGAGAAATGGACTATTTCGTTTTCTGCTGCAAACTGGAACACATGCGACTCGTCACCGACAAACTCATACTGATAGGATGCCCCTTCCACCAGTTGGTAGGCAGACACGCCATTGCTTGTCTCATCTTCGACATACATTTTCGCTTTCGAGGATGAAGCCACAATGTTCAGTTTGACCAACCCATATTGGCTGCTGCTGATGGGTATCGTCAGGGTGTCACATTCTTTTATCATAGGTTTCCTTATGCTTCAGAGAAACTTGTAAATCCGTTTGCCATCGCTGCATCATGCATGCGCAGTATCTTGTCGGCCGTGAGAGGGTACATCGAATTTGCAACTTTGTCTCTGCTTATCAAAGTCGTTTCTTTCTGCACTTCGCCTTCAAAGCACTCCTTCCACAGAGCGTTGAGCGTAGCGTCAAGTTTCTTGCGTGAACCATGCAACTTCGGCATCAGTTTCTGCACGATGGCGCAGTCGAGGATGTCTTTCAAGCTCATCTTCTTTTCCGTGTCATCATGCTTCTGCGCTTGACTAATGAAGCGGTAGATTTCTGTTGCTGAACGATAACCGAACTCGGCATTGACAGATTTCAAATCTTTGAAGAAATTGCCAAGCGTCACCTTTATCTCTTTATCATCAGCCAACTCCTTGCATGTTGCGATGGTCACAAAACTCTCTGCCATATCCTGCGCCTTATAATTGATGATCTCACGGTCAATAGGTTTCATCTCACCGAGGAACGCATCCATTTCGTCAGGCGAGATTTTAAACTCTATCACATTGGCACGGTCGAGCACCTTGGGCGAGAACATATAGGTCGTTTCGTCCACATTGATTGTTCCCACGATAAACAGATTACTGGGCAGACAGATGGACTGTGGCACATCGCCTTCGCCCTTCCACAACGGTATAGCCTTGTGGCTCTCCATGGCAGAGAGGAAATCGGCAAAGTAACGTTCCACATAACTCATGTTCATCTCATCAAGGATGAGGAAATAAGGCTTACTGCTGTTCTCTGCCTTGTTTGCTTCAATCAGGAGGTCGAGCACACCGCTTTCCGGCTTGACATATTGGTTTTCCTGCAAGGCATTGGGGAAACCGAGCAGCGGCTCCCGGTTGGTCCAGTCTGCACCTACTGGCACCACACACATCTGGCTTTCATCTTTGATGAGCGCACTGGCAAAAGCCAAGGCAAGTTGCGTCTTACCAGAGCCGGCGAGACCGCTCAATATCAGAAAACGCTTTGACATGAGTGAGAAGGCAAAACGCTTGATAAGTTGGTCGCTATACAACAGTCCAGTATCACTGATGAGAGAAATCATCCGGGCGATAGAGAATGGCACGGAAAGAACGTGGGCATCTTGGTTTTGGTTATGGTCTTCTTTGGGAGAGTTGAGGATAATATCAACTTTCTCATTCATAAAGTATGAACGAGCTTTTATAAAACAAACATAATGGATTATGCTGCCAGACCGCCAGCCTTGGTTCTTTCCATTATCATGTTTGATGAAATTTTCATCATTCAGTAATGTGTCAGCAATGTTCTCAACTTCATTAGGAGAAGTGATGTCATACATACTTTTTATATGTTGCCAGATTTCTGGATTGTAATCAAAAAGCCTTTCCACCTCCAAGAAAGCCAAAAAACTTTGAACTGCTGTAGGTTGCAAATTGAACCCCTTGTCTGTCCTTCGGGATGACCTTACAATGTTTGAAAGATAATATGTAAATTCTTCTTTTATTCTTTGTCTGGAATCCATAATTAGTTTTCTTGACGATTAGTAATTGGAATAATGTTAAGCAACCATTGGGTATTCTTTCACGACCCTTGCAAATTCTCTAAACAGCGTTCCTCGTATATCATAAAACCCTCGTTGTTCTCCAACAATAGAGAATGCTTGGCAAGGAGCTCCACCAACAAATAAATCTACTTTGCCTTTGTATGGTCTTGCATCTAAATTATGTATATCCGTGTGCCATTGCTCTTCTGAGATTTTGTAATTTGAGAAATATGCCTTTTGCAATTTGCATCTATATCACCAGCAAAAACAATTTACACCTTAAGATTTAATCTTTTGAATGCATATTCTATTGTTCCTATACCACTAAAAGATGTTGCAAGGCGAATAGTCCTGTTTGGATAAGAAAACTCCCTATCCACCCACGACTCACCTTGCAAGTCTAAATTAGCTTGCGTATTCTGTATGTTTTTATGCTCTGTCATTGTTATTTTTCAGCCCAATCTTTTAAATTATCTCTCACTACCGATAGAAAATTGATTTCGTCAGCAAGATCTTCTTGCGAGAAGTTTTCCGAGAGGGTTGAAATAACCTCGCTAATTTTAGTTGTCTGCTTAAAGAGCAATTCTTGTTTGTTCTTTTCCATTGGCAGTTCTCCTTTAGCTATTGTTGGGCAATTTAATATAAACCATGGCGGAATCCTCCATTGTTGATTGCAAGAGGTCTTTCGCATCGACTTTAAGCACTCTTGCAATTTCCACAAGGGTTTCTATTGATGGTTGGGACCGATTAGTACACCATTTCGAGATGGTGGCATCGCCTTTTCCAAGTTGTTCGGCAAGCCATTTGTTGCTTTTTCCTTTTTCTGCCAGAACAACTTTAATTCGGTTTAGAGCTTTATTGTCAGCCATAACTATATCATTTTAGAATGTTCATGTTACAAAGGTATAGTTTTTGCACGTGAAAGTTCCCTAAAACGATAAATATTTTCCTGTTGAACGAATTGTTATCCGTTTGAAGTCACAAATATGCACTTTTAGGGTGCAAAAAAGACCTGATGCTATAATGGCAGACAGGTCTAATTATAGGGAAATGAGAAAAATCATGGCTCTTCCGGAATTTGGCGTGACGAGACCCATGGCTTGAATGTAAACCCATATAAACCCAGTTAAACCGCTCACGCCATTCATCAGTCCCTGTCCCACAGAGTGAAGCAGCACATCGTGCGAGACATGCGTGAGCAGTTCAACCAATTTACAATCCTACCGCGTGAGCGGTAAATTCGGTTTGCATTTCTACTGCGTGTGCTGTTTAACCAGTTTGCAGTCCTACTGCGTGTTGGGTTTCATCAGTTTACATTCCTGCTGCGTAAGCGGTTTATCCAGTGTGCGATTCTACTGCGCGAGCGGTTTAATCTGGTTTATGGCCAGGGGTGCGGGAAGGCGGCGACAGCCGCCATGCGGATGTTTGCGGCATGGGCCGTGAGCCCCACTCACAAGGCCAATGACGCAAACGTCAGCATGAGCCCGTCAGGGCTTCCAGCACCCCTGGGGTTTATATCGGTTTACATTCAAGGCGCACACCATTGAATAAAGCGGACAATGTATATAAAAAAACAGGCGTTGTTTTCAACTTCGAAATCTTTTGGCCGAAATACGCGAATTTTCG
>DJOV01000121.1:0-2582 GCA_002437285.1 Prevotella sp. UBA6429
ACAGTCTTTCCCAGGAGTTGGATGAACTGGCTGAGGTTTCTGGTGGCATTGATGTCGAGGTAGAAGCATTCGGTCTCAGACTCTTTCTGCTGTATCTGTTCGAAGACATGATGGACGAGTCCTGTCTTTCCGATGCGTCGAGGGGAAACCAGGACGATGTTACGTTCGTTTTGCAAAGCTCCAGTGATAAGCTCAGTCTCATGCTTACGGTCGCAGAAGTAGTCTGCGCCCTTATATCCATATATTACAAAGGGGTTATTTAGCTGTTCCATAGCGTTTTATCTACATTCCATATTTTATGTTACATGTTTTATGAAATGCAAACATAATGCTTTTATTGGAAATATCAAAAGAATTGCGCTGAAATGTGAGAAAACAAGGGAAAATGTGAGAAAATAAGGGAAAAGTGTCGATAGGTGCGCTAAATCACCTAAAAAACAGCCCTCATCTGATGAAAAACAGTATCAGATGGGGACAGTTTCATACGATAAAAACTTCGTATTACCAAATTTGGCGGAACATTTTGAAAAAATCACTGAGCGTTCTGCCCTCTATCCATTCCATCACGATACAATTTCCTAAGCTAGGTATATCCTCCATATTGGAAGCCGAAACGATGTTGGGATGTTGCAAGGAGATGAGAATGTCGAACTCTTTGCGTAAAAGCGAACGATAGATTTTTCATTTTTATGTCAAACCTAATTGAGCTTTATCTTTTGGGGCTAATCCGCTTACCATTCTCCTAATAATTTTTCTAAGTCCATCTTTAAGAAATCTTCTATGGGGAAAATATCTGACCCGACAACAATGGCATGTTGGGGGTTGAATTTATCCTTGAAATATTGGAGTCCGGTCTTCATTTGTCCGCGTCCACTCTTTACTTCGATAGCAGTAAGTTTGCCGTAGTAGTCGATGATAAAATCCACTTCTTCGTTTCGCTCTCTCCAATAAAAGACTTGATAGCCCAATTCATCCGACATGTTTAGCAAATAGCTTCCTACGGCACTTTCCACCCATCTGCCCCATTCTTTAGGGGTGGTATAGACCTGTTCGTATTTCGTGTTGGATAGGGCTGACAGCAAAGCAGTATTATAGACCATGAGTTTTGGCACAGAGTTATACTTTCTGGCATTGTCGTGGGCATACTTCTGCATACCTTTCAGCAATCTGGTTTCATCAAGTGTATTGAGATAGTTGGCAAGTGTCGTTACATTGCCGGCATCTTGGAGTTGTCCCAATATCTTGTTGAGTGACATTTCTTCTCCAGAATAGGTGCATCCCAAGAAAAACAATTGTTGCATCAGGCTTGGTTTGTAAATGGTCTTTGTCATCAGAATATCTTGCGTGATGGCAGGTGCGATGATACTATCCTTGATATAGCTTCTCCATCGTTTCTCATCCTTGATGTATTGTGCGCTACCTGGGTATCCTCCAAAATAGATATATTGGTTGAGATTGAGACCGAAAGCCTCGTGCATTTCAGAATAGCTCCAATGCGACATGCGTATAAGTTCAAACCTACCGGCAAGTGATTCGGTGAGACCATCTTTTAGAAGAAGGCGTGATGAACCTAAGAGTACAACTTTGATGTTACAATCATGAAATGTGTCAGAGTCCCATTCTTTCTTGATAGCTTCGCTCCAATTGTTCACCTTGTGTACTTCATCTATCACAAGCAAGAATTCTGGCAAGTTGGCAAAATTCTTTCGAGCACGGGCTGTTTCCCAAACTTCATTAATCCATTGTTGGTTTTGTGGGGAAACGCCATCGGCAGTGACAAAGATGTGGGGAATGTCTGTGTCGTTGAGAACTTGTTTTACCATTGTGGACTTTCCAACCTGTCTTGGTCCGGAGATAACTTGTATGAAACGCCTTGGCTCCGCAAGTCTGTCCTTGAGTATGCTGTATTCTTTTTTCTTAAACATGCTAGTTGGTCTTTAATTTGAAATCTTTTGCAAAGATATACAAAATTCTCAAAAGCAAGCTACAACATTCTCAAAAGCAAGCTACAAAATTATCAAAAGCAAGCTACAAATTTCTCAAAAGTTCGTTTCAAAATTCTCAAAAGCACGTTTTGAAATTCTCAATTTCAATATTCTAAAATGCGATAAAAAGATAAAATTACCAAATTTGGCTGTGATTTTTTTTACTTAATTTGGCTGGGATGTATTGTATAGTTTTGCATTGCTTAACTCCAGAATGTAGTCATTTATATAGGGTTCACTAATTAATTATCACCAAGAGGCCTTGTGGTGATAATTAATTAGTGAACCCTACCTAATGTTGCTAATATATTTCTCATTTTTGCTGCAAAAAGTAATTTTTGCAACAGTAAACAAACTTATTCTTAGTTTTCTATTGAGCATTTCACTATTTTCCTCTAGAATCACCCCAACTTGCTTGCTTTTAGTTTCTATTTCTTCTTTTGTTGATAGAAACATAAACTTTTCTGCAGAATTATAGAACCTAAAATAATTGGATATATCGGGAAAAACGCTTATCTTTACCCTCGAATTAAAAATTACTCCACGTTCCCCATTAAGTGACGATGAAAAAATAACTTGGCACGATTTGAGAGAGAA